>JBEKJA010000025.1:0-13909 GCA_050011475.1 Syntrophales bacterium | reverse complement strand
CCGTCTGTCGATGCATTTTCCACGACGATCACTTCATAAGATATCCCATGGATAGTCTCAACAATGGAGCGGAGGCAATTCCGAAGGAGGTCGCGGGCATTCCAGTTCACTATTATAATAGATATATCCATCAGCTGAGAAACCTTTATTCGGATTTATGTCACGCCTGACGTTGTTTGCGGCTCAACTTCGCCAATTTGGCGTATTTGAAGAATTTGTTCGTTGCATCGGTCATTGCCAGAATCATGCCCTGCGGACCATCAAGGAAACCAAGCCTCAGCAGGTAATCCTGAAAAAAGGTCAATGCCGCCCTTAAAACGGCGGAAGCGACCGTAGACTTTTTCCCCGATCGAAAGGCTTCCTCCGCACCAAGTGTAGAATATTGATCTATCTTCAGAAGAATCTCACTCAGACGACTCTCCGTAAAATGTTCGATCGGATCGGGCAGATACTTAACTTCACCATCCACCTCAACCGCTTCATGGACCGGGGCATTTGTCATCCGGCCTTTTGATTTTCTGAAGAGCCGGATCACCTTGTCTGGCCACCAGCCGGCATGACGGATCCATCGGTCCTGAAAGAAGTTCTTGCGGGGAAAGCTATACCCCGAAACAGAAGAATTGTCTGCGAGAATGATCTCTCGAATTTTGACGGCTGTTTCATCGGGAATCCGCTCATCGGCATCGAGAATCAGGATCCATGGTTCACGACAACGGTCCACTGCCATTTGCTTCTGAGGACCGAAGCCACACCAGAGTTCGCTAAAAATATCGCATCCGGCATCCTTAGCGATGCGTAGGGTATCATCGGTGCTTCCAGAGTCCACGATGACCACCTGTGAAGCGAAATGAACACTTTCGAGGCAGCGTGGCAGGTTGGCCGACTCGTTTTTCGTAATGACCGCTACGGAAAGTGGAATTTTCTCAATGCTCATTTTATGACCTCAAGTACATCAAGTGCTGGCACATCATGGCAACCTGCCATTTTCTTTTCTACCACAGATATCATCCTGTTAAAATGATGAATTTTCATAAAGTGTATGGTACAGAGAGCAAAGCTTTACCGGCACTGCCGTTTCAATGATGGATCGGTACCACTGGATATCGTCATGCGCATCGAAATCAGTTATGACAAGTTTGAGAAAATTCACCGCATCCTTGTAATCCAACTTGGCGATATCGGGGATGTGATATGCACCGCTCCCGCATTATTTGCACTGAAGGAAGCCTACCCCACTGCCAGGATATCCCTGTTACTGCGGGAGGCATCAAAAGATTTACTGGAAGGAATGGAATCTATCCATAAAACCTTTGTCGTCAAGAAATATTCGGGGGCATGGCTGAGAAAAATTTTCGACCAGGCGGCCTTTATAAAAGACTTGCGCTCGGAAAAGTTTGATCTGGTTTTTGATCTTCGCGCCGATGACCGGGGTGCATTCATGGCGGTGCTTTCCGGTGCCCCAATCAGGGCTGCTTTGTACTATCCTGATTCCCCATTCTGGCGTAATCACATATTTACCCATCTTGCCAAATGTGAATTTTCACATGAGATATCAGGACCGGCAGAACAAAGCTTGCGTGTGATAAGGCCCTTTGGGATTGGTAAAGATTTTAGAGCTTCTTTGTATCCCGTGTCGGAACATATTCGTGAGTGTGTTCGAGCCTCTTTACCAGGGGAATTGGGGAACCAGGCAACACCCTGGTTTACGGTCAGTCCATTTTCAAAGTGGTCATATAAGGAATGGTCACGTGACAAATGGGTCCAAATATTCAATTGGTTATGGAATGAATATGGGGTGGCGGTTCTTGTTGTGGGATCAAAAGATGAGAAGATAAGAGCAGACGACATGATCAGAATGTGTAGTGGTCATGTTTACAATCTTTCCGGTAAGACAAAACTATCGGAACTGATAGAATTAGTAAGAATGAGTCATCTGCATATCAGCGTTGATACAGGTGCGGCACATATTGCAGCCGCTGTTGGAACCCCCACAATAACTATTTATGGACCGTCTTACTCGAATGCCTGGGCATACCCTGGAAAACAGCATATGGTTGTCTTGCCTGATATGGAATGTGTCCCATGTCATAAAACCGGCTGTAACGGTCAATATCGAAGCATATGTCTTGAAACACTGGAAGCAGAAAAGGTGCAGCGGGCCATAAAGTCCATGGTTGAAGAGCATTGCCACATTACCTCCAGAGTTTCTTCCTGATTTGATCGGCAAATATCCCGGACTCCTGTATCTTGCCCTCTCCTTCCAGCCTAACCGTTCACAGAGTTGTCTTCTGTAAGGAGCGGATCGGCCACAGGATGTTCATTATTGAAAATTAAGGAACAGCGGCAGCGTGGTCGTCTGTATTTGGCTCTGCATTAAGCTTCCATAAAATATTCGTCAAACCAAAAATAGTGTAAAGAATAATTGCTGGCGAACCACCCATAGTGTTTTCAAACAGGCCTTGGATGAATACTGCAACAAAAGTCGCCAAAAAGCATAAACCCCAGTTTCTTATGAAAGGATCTTTCCCATGTTTGATAATCTTCCAACTTATTTGCAGATATTTAAAAATAATGCACAGAAATAGAAAAAGGCCAATCAATCCAGTCCTCACGGCAGTATCTACCAGCAGATTATGGGGAGCATTAAAGAATTCACGCGCTCTGTATGCGGCAGGTACTTTTTCTCTATATTTTTTAAGAATGCCCTCGTCTAAGTAGGTTTGCATCCCGAATCCGATACCAGTTACGGGGTAATCTCGTACAATCTCACCAAACAAATACCAATACTTGGGTCGTTCGTCTTCTGCAATTTTGTAAATAATAGCTTGGGGGGTAAGTATATTTCTTACTGGCAGTATAGCCAAAAAGATTGCCAAAAACAGACAAAAAATAATTGTTATCTTTTTATTTTTTAAGACTAATAATAAAAGGGCAGTGATCATTGCCAATAGTGTGCCTCTTGTTTGTGTAGCGAGCGTTGCAATGGCAGTCATAAAAATGCAAATGCACAAGATTAATTTACGATATCCAAACTCTTCTCTGCTCAATTGCTGCAACGAAAGTAACATCGCGAACAAGGTTGATATACCGATGATGTTTGAGGGTATTTCCGACTGGAATTGATTATTATATACTCCCAATTTAATTGATATATCATTCCCTAGCATGACATAAAAATAAATAAGCATTCCTACTGCATACAAAGTTGTAGAAAGAATGATTGTCCATATGAGACCAAGCAGTCGGCCCCTGTTATTTATAAAATTAATCAGTAGATAGAAGAGAAACATATATTTAACAAGATGTGCGAAAAAATCATGTATACTATTTAATTTGTTGAGTGCAAAGAAGAGGCCGATGAAGACCCAAAGTAAAAATAAGAAGAAAGGAATCGACAAAGGAGATTGTAAAGAGAAATCTGTTTTCCCAAAAAAAACCAAAACTGACAGAAGAAAAAATGCTCCATAAATGGAGATTTCCCGAATGGCAGTCAGATGTGGATAAGGATTTACAAAGATGAATATCCCAATTAGTAAAATAATGAACTGGTTAAGGAACCCCGTCAATAAATGTTGATTATTCTTCAATGATAATGATATAGAGTACAGATAATGATTTAAGAATTCCATAGAAAAGGCTTATCAACAAATAAAATATGTATGCCAGCTACAGGCAGTATAGAATAATGTATATTGAGACTTGTTTGCTGAGCGCTTAAATATAATTTAGCGTTGATGGTGTCAAGATTAATTAGTCAGTTTGAACTTTATAAAATGTCATACTGAGCTTGATTCAAGACCTATTTGCTGCGTAAAAAAGATTAGACCTGAAATAAATTCAAGGTGATTTGTTAAGCGAATTATTTTGACTGCCATGGATAAAATAATGCGCACAACCCTGATTTCGGGTGGAGCTGGTTTTATAGGAAGCCACCTTTGCGACCATTTTCTTGGTAAAGGACATAAAGTAATATGCATCGATAATATGAGTACTGGCAACCGCAAATTCATAATATCAAAGAAGAACAACAAAAATTTTATTTTCATTAAAAAAGACCTGGCATCGATGCAGATTCCAGATTTTCCAAAAATTCGTATATCTAATATCCTGCATTTTGCAAGTCCTGCAAGTCCTCCGGATTACATTAAATTTCCATTTATGAGCCTTCATGCAGGATCGGTTGGAACAATGGTCTTGCTTAAATTGACCAAGAAACATAATGCCCGCTTTTTGCTTGCCTCAACGTCGGAAATATATGGAGATCCCCATGTGCATCCACAAAAAGAAAGCTATTGGGGAAACGTAAATCCCATAGGTCCACGAAGTGTGTATGACGAGGCAAAGCGGTTTGCTGAAGCATATGCCATGGCCTGCAAAAGACACATGGGACTAAACATAAAGATAATCAGGATATTCAACACCTATGGCCCCCGGATGAGATTAAATGATGGACGTGCGCTCCCCAATTTCATGAGCCAGGCATTGAGAGGGGATCCAATTACTATTTATGGTGATGGAAAACAAACCAGAAGCTTATGCTATATTACAGATTTGATCGATGGCATAGAAAAAGTCCTATACAATAACTATGGTAATCCAATCAATCTTGGAAACCCGGAAGAAGTGACAATATATGATTTAGCTCAGAGAATAAAAATCATCACAAAATCAAAATCGAAAATCATTTTCGAACCGCTTCCCATAGATGATCCAAAGCGGCGATGTCCAGATATATCCCTTGCTAAAAAAATCCTGGGGTGGAATCCAGAAGTTTCTTTGGACAATGGCCTAAGCTTAAGTTTGAGATACTTTAAAGAAACATTATCAGGAGAGCCACGATGATTATTGTTGGCATCTGGGGATATGGAATTGTTGGCACAGCCACGGCTGAAATATTTCGCCAACATTGTCCTGACAAAGTAAATGTCATTTATTATGATAAATACAAAGAAGTGCCCTTCACATCAAATGACATTGTAAAGAATAGTGACTTCATCTTCATCTGTCTACCCACACCCATGAAGGTCACAGGTGAAATTTGCATTGATTATATTAACGATGCTTTGAATGAAATCCACAGTTCATCACCCGCAAAAACCAGAAAAGTCATCATTCGAAGTACATCTGTTTCCGGTAGTTCGGATTTCTTTGCTGATAAATATCCTTCCCTACGATTAACTTTCTGCCCTGAATTTTTGACTGAAGCAAACCCCATCACCGATGCATTAAATGCTAATCGCATTATCATTGGTGCAAATTCTGAAGAAGATTTTTTCAACGTCAGAGATTTATTCCGACTTGCCTTTGGAGACTCGATACCATATATTCATTTAACGAGAATGGAAGCGGAAACGCTGAAATACATGTCTAATATACACCTCTTTGCTCAAGTAATGATTTCAAATGAACTGTACTTCATTTGCGAAAAAATCGGGGTTAATTATGATAAAGTTCAGAAGTGCCTTGACTTTGATCACCGTATCGGAACCCATAGAAAAGTCCCGGGACCAGATGGTGATTTCGGCGCTGGCGGCAAATGTTTAATCAAAGACACAAGTGCTTTTTCATTTCTTGCCAGATTACATGGATATAGATCCTATTTATTAGAAGAAATGCTGAGATTTAATGATCATATTCGGCGCACTAAGGATTGGATTGATATTCCTGGGGTTCTGGAGATGAATAAAAATTTTAAGAAAAATAAATATCTTTAGAAAAATTAAATTGGAAATCATTATTTAATTTATGTCAAACGAAAGTAGTTATCTAAATAAATTGATAGAAAGTGGAGCATTTCATTTCGCCAAACTCTCAATATCCGAAATTGATAACGGCCCGATTTACGAGCGCTCTGGTAACCACATGGCCCGTGAGGAGATCTGTCTATTCCACCGTGATATGGATTCTGGAGACGATTATACAAGAATCCTTGACGATGTTCTGCGTCAATCGATATTATCGAAAAGGGCGATGCCGATTGTGCGATTTGCCGACGGCGAATACGCTTTTTATAATTTTGATCTCTCATGTAATGGCCTTTATCGTCAAGCAGAATCAGTTAAAGCAATCCGGAGCATTATGCCTGTTCATATCAATGCTCTGAAAAATCTGGCGGCACAGGGACGATTTGCCCCTCTGATCTTTCCAGAAAATAGCGGACAACATCAGACAGGTATGCTTTCTCTATTGAGAAGATGGAAAAAGATACCTTCGGCAGTCACATTCCTGGATTTATTATTCCGGGCGGGCATTGAACTTACAAAAAGTAACTATATTCCATTTTATGCTGTTTATGCATATCTTACATCTGGAGATTTTGCACGGCTGCTGAATGACTTGAAAATCTGTATCATCAACCCTGAATCCAATCAAATCGCCTGTGCGAGTTGGTTTGAGCAATTTTCAAGCCATCCGGAGATCTCTTTTGTAGATATCCCTGATGCATATATTGCGACACGCTGGCCCATGATCAAAGAGTCCATACTGGAGGAGATACCGCAGGATACGAGTTTATGTCTTGTTGGTGCAGGCATCGGTGCATTGCTCGTATGTGTCGATGTAGCTCAACACCTCTCAATCCCAACAATTGATGCTGGGCATGTCTTGAACATGATGAACGATCGAGTAGACAAGTCGAATGGAATGAGGCTCTATACCATAAGGAAAGCAGCCATTCAGGACTGATTTTACATGTTCTCCCGAAGTCAATTATTTGAATATGGATTTATCTGTAATCACCGTCTGTTACAATAACGCTGAAGTCATCATACCTTGTTTGACCTCGGTCCTATGTAATAATGAATGTGATACAGAGCTCTTCGTAGTTGATAATGCTTCAACCGATGGAAGCGTTGAAGCATTACAGAAACAATTCCCACAAGTTTTAATGATCTCAAACAATACGAATAGAGGATTTGGCGCCGCCAACAATCAAGCGCTCCGGAATTGTCATGGCCGTTACATTTTTTTTCTCAATCCCGATACTATTCTCACAAAAGGCTCGCTGATCAGAGTAATCTCTTTTATGGATACACACCCTGAGATCGGTCTTGCCGGCACACGAATAATCAATCCGGACGGTTCATTACAGGAATCGATCTCATACCGTTATCCAGGCGAAAAATATGCCAGACACTGCCTTCATAACCTGAAGGGAAAAATAGCCTGTGTACTTGGAGCAAGCATGATAGCACGGACCAAATTAATCCAGTCTATTGGCGGTTTTGATGAGGATTTTTTTCTTTATGGGGAAGAACAAGACCTTGCCCTGCGTGTACGTCGTGCGGGCCAGGAAGTTGGTTACATCGACGAGGCTGTTGTCATTCATATTAGGGCACATAGCGAGCGGCTCACGCCCTTGGCAGAAATTTTGGAGAAAAAGGTCCGTGCAGAATATCTTTTTTACGGGAAACACTACGATCAGAAGGCCATCCAACGAATCATTCGTGCTAATCTAATCAAGGCTATTTGGCGCATAATCTCATTGCGTCTGGAAATGTATCTATTTCCGATCAAACAGACCAGCCGAGATAAACTTGTTAAGTATGAGACAGTTTACCGCATCACACGTGAAATTTATCAAAAACAATATACGAAACGTTTAAGTGCTTAACATCATGCACCATATCAAATCCTCCAGGCCCATCCGCGTGGCTGTAGTCATACCGAAGTATGGTCTTGTAGGTGGCGCAGAGGAATTTGCAGCCGAACTGACGGAGCGCCTTGCGCGAAATCCCCGTTATGACATCCACGTTTTTGCAAATCGCTGGCAAGAGACTTCCTCGCAAATAAAATTTCACAAGGTGTCAATCCTGTCATTTCCCAAATTTCTCTCGACACCGAGCTTCGCGCGATTCGCGGCCAAATGGATTGCTGCTGAAAAAATTGATCTGGTTCACAGCCACGAACGAATCTTCCATGCCGATCTGGTCACGCTTCATGGCGTGCCTCATCGTTTCTGGGTTCGTGAAATCCGCAAAAAGCGGCCCAATCTTTATGATACGGCGACCATCTGGGTCGAACAAAAAATGATGGCCGATCAAGCATGCCACTGGTATCTACCCGTATCCAGTTTGACACAAAGTATTTTTGAACAGGAATACACAATAGATAGCAAAAGAATTCGAGTTATCCATCCCGGCGTCGATACGTCCATATTCGAGGCAAAAAACCGTAGCAATTGCCGAACAGAGGTGCGGCGTATGTTTGGTATCGGTGATGATCAGCCGGTTATGCTGTTTGTATCCATGAACTTTGAAATCAAAGGGTTGGACGAGCTGCTCCGGGGTATGGCCGCCTTGCAGGATCGCGGTGTGGATGGAGCCTGGAAACTGCTCGTTGTGGGGAAAGGCGATGAGACCAAATACCGGGCCATAGCCAGGAAACTGGGCCTAGAAGATATGGTCCTATTTGCCGGGGTGGTCCCAAAGGAAAGGCTAGTATCCATATACTATGCCTGTGACGCCTTTGCCATGCTCTCCCGATTCGATACCTTCGGCATGGTGGTCCTTGAAGCAATGGCCGCAGGATTGCCTGTCCTGATCAGCGCCAATGTCGGTGCAAAGGACCTCATTGAACAGGGGACAAATGGATTTATTATCGAGAATCCCTCAGTTTCCAATGCAGTCGCAAGTTATCTGAACCAGCTCCTGAATTCGGACCTTCGCGCACAAATGGAGCAATCTGTTCTTGAAACGGCGAGGAACAATTCCTGGAAAGCCGCAGTCAAGCAGGTAGAAGAGCTCTATGAGGATGTCATCCGTTCAAAAAAATGTGACACAAAGACATCATTTCATCCCTGTGACGTCCATAAAAGCCTGTAACGTATTTCTGATAAGCATGGCTCTGGTCATGAGGCCCACTCCTCCCGGAACGGGAGTAATGTATGACGATTTCCGGGCAACTTCTTCGAAGCATACATCACCGACAAGCTTCCCGTCAGGCAGACGGTTCATACCCACATCGATTACCAAGGCCCCTTCATGGATCATGTCGGCCGTAATCATACCCGGTTTGCCGGCGGCTGCCACCAGAATGTCTGCACGCCTTGTCACTCCGGGCAGGTCTCGCGTTCGCGTATGACAGATGGTCACCGTGGAATGCCGGGCCAGCAGCATCAGTGCCATCGGTTTGCCTACAATGTTGCTTCTTCCCACGATGACGGCCTCTTTGCCTTCGATAAGGATCCCTGTCCGGTCAAGAAGTTCAATGATCCCTGCGGGTGTGCATGGCCGGAGAGCCGGCTGACCGGTGACAAGACGGCCGACATTGATGGGGTGGAAACCGTCGACATCTTTACGAGGCTCGATGCTCTCAATGATTGTTTCGGTATGGATCTGGCGTGGCAGGGGAAGCTGGACCAGGATCCCATGAATGGTAGCATCCTGATTCAGTTCATGGACGAGCGCCAGCAGGGTCTTTTCCTCCGTGTCCGTGGGAAGATCATACTGCCTGGATAAAAAACCCACATCCTCACAGTCACTTCTCTTGCCGCGCACATATACTGCAGACGCCGGATCATCCCCGACCAGTATCACTGCCAATCCTGGGACAATTCCCCTTTCCTGCTTCAGGATGCGGACGGATTCTTTCACCTCCCGGCGAACATCCTGTGCGATCTTCCTCCCATCGATAATAGTGGCCATGGGCGATATTCCCCTGAAATAAAATATCCCCCTCGAACCCTGTCCGGGGATTCGAGGGGGAGAAGACAAATTTCTATACGATACCGAATTTACTTTGCTGAGTATTCCTTGATAAGGGCTTTGATCTTTGGAATATCCGCAGAAGGAACTTTTCCTGCATAAATGTATCGGACAATGTGATCCTTGTCTAGCAGGATGTAAGTACTGCGATGCTCCTTTAACCCATAGAGCTTGAGAACTGTATAGTCGGGGTCAAGCAAGATGATAGCGCCGGTCTTCTTCTGCTTTTCCGCAGCGAATTTCTTAATAAGAAAATTGGGTGTCGCCCAGCTACCCTTCTGGTCCCCGATCCCTAATCCATTATACTTCCCCTCTGTTTTTAATTTTTCAATTTCCTGATCGGCTTTCAATGCATCGGATACATGATCATTATCATCTTTGTGGCCAACATCAGCATAACCGAGAAGGATCACTTTTCCCTTGAATGTATCAGCGTCATAAAAACTATATGCCTTGTCAGTGAGAGCATCTTTGAGCTGGAAGTCAGCTGCCTTGTCTCCCACCTTAAGTTCTGCAGCCATTGCAAAGGAAGCCGTAAACAAGGCTGCCAGTAAAACTACCCAAAACGTTTTCTTCATTCTCTTTTCCTCCTCTTAAATTATTTTCTTATTGTCCTGACGGACCGGCCCAACGGGCCCGCCCATGACGTCCCGTTGCATGGCGAGGGATTATAGGGGAAAAGAATAGATGGATCAAGGAAAAAGAGGAGAATTTTTATTTTCTAACCATTTCACAAAACAAGTCAATAAGTTGGAGCATTTTTTACATCATGACACGGTTCGTCTTTATTTGATTGAAATATAGGTAACCCCATGTTAAGAGAAGCTAAAAATAAGGGGTTAGCTTGATTTATGCATCTCGGCAGAATGTTTGAAGAAAGTTGTGGAAGATTCGCCGGGCACGTTGCATTGATTCATAATGACAGGACCATTACCTATCGGGAACTGAACGCATCAGTTAACGCCATCAGTAACCAATTGCATCGCATGGGAATCGAAAAGGGCAACCAGGTCGCCCTCATGCTTCCCAACTGCCCGGAATTTGTTATCTCTTATTTCGCCATCCTCAAGACGGGAGCATCTGTAGTCACGCTCAACGTTCAATCCACACCTCATGAGCTCAAGCATCTGCTTGGCAACAGTGACGCAAAAGCTCTTATCACAACGGGTGCCATGTCGCGCCGCTATGAGGAAATCCGGGACGAATTACCTCTGTGCCGTGACGTGTTGATCACAGACCAGCCTGAAGAAGCTTTTCAGCAGGCTCTGTCGCAAGGGCCATTCGACTTCACCATGCCGGACATCCATAGTGATGACCCAGCAGTCATGATTTATACGGCAGGATTGACAGGCAAACCTCTTGGGGCGGTCCTGACCCATCGTAACCTGACATCACAGTCCCGGCTTCTTAAAAATGTCTATGGCGGATCAGAGGAATATGTGAGTCTTGCAGTCATTCCGCTGTATCATACCTTTGGGACTTCCGTAAACCTATTGGGATGCATTTATGCCGGGGCCAGCGTGGTCCTGATGGACCGGTTTACCCTGGAGGGTATCTTCCAGGCCATTGAGCGGAACAAAGTAACATTCATCGCCGCTGTACCCAGGCTTTTTCTGGGTATGCTTTTTATGGAGGGAGCTAAAAAATACGATACAGGCTCTCTTGATTTCTGCATCACCGGCGGATCGAAAATGCCGCCGGAATTTATCCCTCCATTTGAAGAAAAATTCGGAGGAATTGTTCGCGAGGGATATGGCCTGACCGAGGCGTCTCCTGTTTGCTCAGTGGTACGTCTTGAAAAAATTCAGAAGCCTGGTTCCATCGGTACGGCGATTCCCGGAGCTGAAATGAATATCTTCAATGAAAATGATCAGGAAGTGCCCCATGGAACGATAGGAGAAGTAGTCGTCCGAGGAGAAAATGTGATGAAGGGCTATTACAAGAATCCTGAGGCAACTGCACGGGTACTCCGCAACGGCTGGCTCCACACCAGTGATCTTGGCTATATGGATGAGGATCATTACATATTCCTCACCGGCAGAAAAAAAAGGATGATCATTACCAGCGGATTTAATGTCTATCCCCAAGAAGTGGAAGATATCCTGATGATGCATCCCGGAGTGAAGTCCTGCCTCGTGGTCGCCAAGCCTGATTTGATACGCGGTGAACTGGTCAAAGCCCTTATTGTCAGGAAACCCAGCACCCAGTTCGACGAAAAGGATATCATGAAACATTGCCGAACTTATCTCTCCTCATACAAGCATCCCCGCGAAGTGGAGTTTGTCGATACGATCGATATTCCATCCGAAAACATATAAATATTAAACAGGAATATATTATGGGAAAAGTCACGCAGAAATTGGGCAGGAAGTTATCCGAGATTTATGCCAGCCGGCCGCCTGAATCCTATGGAAAGAGAAAGCCGGATTTTACCACCATGGGACGCAAATCGAAGAAACCGACAGGCGTATTACGGGAAGTGGTGGTTGTGGAAGCATGCAGAACACCCTATGGACGATCAGGCGGTGCCCTGAAAGGATTTACCGCCCCGGAGCTGGGTGCTTTGGCCATCAAGGAATGCCTTCGGAGGGTCAACGGGAAAGTCAAGCCGGAAGACATCGATTACGTCATCATGGGTCAGGTGGTTACTGCGGCATGCGGTCAGGTGCCGAGCCGCCAGGCGACGGTACTGGCAGGTCTACCCGAATGGGTCCCCAGCATTACGGTGAACAAAGTCTGTTCATCCGGTGTTAAAACGATCGACCTTGCAGTTCAGATGATCCAGTTGGGCAGGGCTGAAATCTGTATCGCCGGTGGCCAAGAGAGCATGAGCAACTGCCCTTACGGTTTAACTGAAATGCGCTGGGGCGTCCGGATGGGTCTGCCGTCACGTCCGGTACTGGATTTGATGGTCAATGATGGATTGTGGTGCGCTTTTTATGATCGCCACATGGCCATTCACGGCTCCGAAGTGGCCGATGAATTCGGCATCAGTCGGATCGATCAGGATGAATGGGCCCTCTATTCACAACAGTCTGCCGTGGCTGCAATGAACAACGGGAAGCTAGACGACGAGATATTCCCCGTTGAAATCAAGGAAGGCAGGAAAATTTATGTCATGAACAAGGACGAGGGACCGAGGCCTGATACGACTAAAGAAGGGCTTGCCAAACTGCCCCCTGTTTTCAATCATAAAAGTACCGTAACCGGGGAACCGGGAAGCGTAACCGCCGGCAATGCGCCCGGCGTCAATGATGGAGGGGATGTCTGTCTCCTGATGAGCCGCGAAAAGGCAGATGACCTTGGCCTGAAACGTCTATGCACAATCCTTGATTATGCAGAAGTTTCCCAACCCCCCAAGGATATCGCCACCGTACCCGGTCTTGCCATCCGCAAGATCCTCGAACAGAATGATTTATCGCTGAATGAGATTGATCTTATCGAAATCAATGAAGCCTTCGCCGCAGTGGTCCTGGTCAGCGCTAGGTCGATACTCGGCATGACGAAGGATGAAATGTTCAGGAAAGTCAATGTGAACGGAAGTGCCATCGCATATGGACACCCCATCGGCGCTACGGGAGCGAGGATTCTCATGACGCTCGCCTATGAATTGCGCCGTCGTGGCGGGGGCCTGGGGGTCTGTGGAATATGTTCGGGCGCCGCACAGGGAGACGCAATTCTTATCAGGGTTTAAATAAATATATATGAGAAGGGAGAATGAATTACATGAAGGATGTGGTCATAGTCAGTGGAGCGAGAACCGCCGTAGGGGCTTTCGGCGGCTCATTAAAAGGTGTCAAAACTGTGGACATCGGTGCCTTGGTTATTAAAGAGGCCATCAAGCGGGCGGGACTGCGTCCGGCCGTCAACGATTTCATACAATCCTGTCGTCCGGATGTTTTCAAGGGTATGGAGATGACAGATATCAATAAGAAATTTTATGATTACGACAGTTCGCTCAAGCCCGTCTACTTCGATGAATGCATCATGGGTAATGCCCTCCAGGCCGGTCTGGGGCAGAATCCGGGACGTCAGGCCAGCATTTATGCAGGTCTTCCCGAGGAAACCAATGCCATCACTGTGAACAAGGTCTGCGCCTCCGGCATGAAAGCGATTGCACTTGCCGTACAGGCAATCAAAGCCGACGATGCGGAAATCATCGTTGCCGGTGGGATGGAAAATATGAGCAATGCTCCCTATGCACT
>JBEKJA010000024.1:0-14174 GCA_050011475.1 Syntrophales bacterium | reverse complement strand
TTAGTCATGATGATAAGCCAAAGAGCCGTGCGGCATTGTCATGCAGCCACTTGCGCTTGACTGTTTCCTTCAGTGGCAGATCCATCACGCCGTCGGCCAGTTGCTTAATCGTACGCCCCATGAACAACCAGGTGGAGGCAAATAAAACTCTGTCCTGCAGAATGGAGTTGCCCAGGTTCATCAGGGTTTCCCATCCCGATCCTGGCATGCCGAGATATTTGGGCTCGATCGAAGCGATGTCGATGTAAACGTTTGCATTACGCCGTGCCACCGCCATCATCTCCGGAATCCAGGGCCATCCGCCATGCCCCGCAATGATCTTTAACTCAGGGAAATCCTGCGCCACGATGTCGAAGTAAATCGGCCGCTCCACTTCCATGTTGTTGGTGGAGTAGTTGATGCCGGTGTGAAACCAGATTGGAATATCCAGCTCGACGCAGGTCGCGTACAGGGGGTACATCTTGGCATGATGGGGCGGGATGCCGAACATGAACGGCCGCAACCCAATGCCGCGTAACCCCAGGTCATAGCTTCGTCTGATTTCACGGACGGCGGCCATGCCCTTCAGTGGGTCGATCCCGGCCATGCCGATGAACTTATCTGGATACTGACGGATGATATCGGCGTAGTAGTCGTTGGGCAGGCCTTTCAGTCCGCTGGGCGTCTCCTCATCCAGGTTGAAAATAACCGCTTTTTCCACACCCATGTCGTCGAGCTGCTGGACAAACAGTTCTAGCGGGGTGGCCAGTGGTTTCATCAGAGGCGTCAGTACCTTACGCAGTTCGTCTTCGCTCAGGCTGACCTTCATCCGGTACAGTTCCTCAGCGGTCAAGCCCATCGCCGGTGCCACCCTTGGGCCAAAAATGTCTTTAAGATAGCGGGCCATCTGCGGTGGAAGGGAAACCGCAAGATCGATAACGATTTCTTCTGTCGGAACATAACACAGGGCATCGATGATTTTATATGTGTTTTGCATAGCTTGCTCCTCCGCCATTTTATCGGGCGCTTTTGGTCAAAAGGTTGATCACCTGTTTCATGACGACCTCCAGTTGCAGTTTGCGGCCCATGACGATATCTGGGGCAAAATTGCGAAGAATTGTGAGTTCTTCATCGGTCGGTGCAGGTGTCGTCTCGATCTTCTCCGCCATCTTCAGACCCCAGGGGATGTCGGCCCTGATGTCGTCGACCGTTATCCCGTAATGCAGTCCAGCCAGATACATCTCCTTGGTAACATCGTCGAACTTGAAGACGCCCTTGGTCGTAATGAGCACGCTCGGTCCCGAGCCTGCGGGCATGCCGGACTCATAGCGCGCATTGCCGCCGGTCAGGTAGCCGGGCGAGGTGAAGTAGTCCAGCTTTTCTACAAAAGTTCCACCGCTCATCGTGAGAATGGTACGACCGGCGTACCCGACAAACTCTGGAGCACCTCCAGCACCGGTCATACGAATTGTGAAATCATTGGGATCCCCAAGATAGCTGCTGTTCATATTTCCGTACCGGTCGATCTGACCAACGCCGAGAAAGGCCACATCCACATAGCCCTGATTCAGGACCGTGGTGAAGATGTCGATCATGTCGCACGAATACGTGAATCCCCGGGTGCAGGTGGGGTCGGCAATGTGCAGGGGCACTTTGAACGGGTCGATGCCAAGCAGGCCGGCTTCGGTAAGGATTACCGCGTTGGGTGCGTGGGTCCTGCGGGCCAGAACCCCGGCGGCCATGGCGATCCCCTGACCGATGACAACAAATTCCTTGTCTTTGAGTTCCTTGGCGGCGCGGGCAACGATAAGCTCCGGAATCGTATATTTAGTTCCCATCGATCAACGCTCCTTTCTGGCCCAGCATGGCGATAAACTCCTCCATGGTCACGCCCATATTTTTTGAATAGCCTTGTTCATCCCAATCGAGGGAAAAGGTAGATCCGTAATCGGCGGGGACGCTTTTAAAAGGTTTGGCCCGGAAGGCGTCGAGGGTATCTTGGCCAAACCGGTTGATATACTGCCGGATGTAGGCCTCCCGATCCGGCACGTTGTAGATCCAATCATTAAACCAGGCCTTGGCCGTATCCGGGTTGGAGGTGGATCCGACAAACAACACCCGGAACGGGAAATCATAATCATAATGCCCCAGCACTTCGGAGGGATGAGCGCCCCAGGGACATTCCACGACGGCGCACACCTTGTGTGCCGGAACGATCGTCAGGTGCGGGGAGGACATGATCACCTCGGTATCCACAATTTCCTCGCACGTTAGGATAACCTTCCTGGAGGCTAGGGCGGCCCATTTACTGTTGATCATGGCGCCCCAGAGCTGACCATTGCCGGCCTTGTCGGCCCGTTGCACGTGCATCAGGGCAAAATCGGGGTTGTAGCCCTTGACCACAAGCATATCCTGACCCGTGAAGGGGTCCTTGATTTCGGCGAAGCGCTGATCTCCCATAAACCCTTTGCGCCTAACAACGTCCGTGCGGCTGATACCCGGGAGCACCGGCATAAAGGGATATCCCATCGCGCCGGCTTTCATCATGGAGAGCAGGGTATGGTTGGTCATCTCTTCGACCACGACTTTCCCGTCCTTGATGGCGCGATCGAGCGGACTGATGATCCTTGGACCGCCGGCCCGGAAATTGTACGCAATCACCAAGCGGTCGATCACCTCGCTCCACAGAAGCTGGTCAATTTCTTCAATCCCTCCCTGCTGGAATGCCATCAGGTTCTTTTTCCCTTGACGGATCAGTTCATGGGTCAGCGCCAGTGGCATGCAATAGAGACAATTGGCAAAGACAAAAGAATCCCCGTCCTTCACAAACCGTTCCACCGCCTGCCTGGCCGACATCCGTTTATCCGCATCCATGAATTTTTGCATGCACTCCTCCTTTTTGCGGTTACATGGCTATTGTGGCCGCTTACTCAAGCTTTGAAAAATCGGTCTGCCGGCAGATAAATTTTCTGGAATAAGGCGTACAAGACTTTTTCGAAATTGGCAATAACTAAACGTTTCTAGTCCTTTTACGATATCCTGATATAATAACGCCCATCGTCCCGTTGTTAATAGCCATAGTATATGTTCATATTGGCTAATTATAACTTTCCCTTTTCCACTTCCATGGTACATCAATAATTGTTCCGGGTGTTTTAATTTCCATCAGAGTTTCAAACGCCTTATGCAGAACAGCACGTTGTTGATCAATATGATTTGGCTCATCCAGCGGGTGTCCGAAGGGCCATTTGAGGAAGATCGTCCTGGGCGGTTTAACCTTTTCAGTATACTGCCTTACAATGGAGATTCCAATGGTGGGTATACCGGCAGCCTCTATACCCCGCTGGATCAGTCCCACGGACTGATTGCAGATCGCTCAACCCGGTGTTAACAATACATAATCCACTTCCTTCTTTTTCAATCTGGCTGCTACCTCTGGGACACTCACTTCCATGAGCGTATATATATGCGGCCCCATTATGTGACCCATGAATGTGTAATACGCATCCGCTGTCTTCCCAATAATACCCTCTGAAGCGAATTCCTGCAGACGTTCTATAGGGAAGACTATGTTCAAGTCTTTTCCGGCATCGGTATGGTCATAATAGTCATGGGTGATCATGAGATCTCGCAAAGGGGTATTGCTGTCGATCTCCCGAAAAGAAGGGTCACCGTTTTTATCATGCATGTTGAAGGATTTTTGATCTTTACGATGCACACCTGCCGTAGTGACGATGGCAACAGTACTCTCTGCTAAAGGTTTCCCCACAGGAGTCCAAGGGATGCCTCCAGATTCCCACGGTTTATATGCTTCGATGAATCCTTTAGCCAAAGCCGGGAGACTAGTAATCACCTTTGCAATGGCCCTGTTTTTTAACCTCGTAATGAAGAGCATCACACACTCAGGATGAATATAGAAAAATTACTGATTAATTATACGTGTTACTTCTTCTATCATCAGTTTTATCAACCTCTGACATTTCTCCGAGGTGCATATATATCCCTGAAAGTCATCCCATCCTGCAAATGTCCTTCCCGTAATATCCTTGCACTCAAGAGTTCCTGATTCATCTTTGAATTTCTTGACAATCTCCTTGCCAACTGCAAATGTTCCTTTTTTATTTGCTGGCTTTTTCATCAACAAGTCAATATGACCGAATAAAAAAACATCTAGTGTCTTCAAATAAGTTACCTTCCGAATGTCAAGGCCCAGAAGGAGATTTATCCCCATAATCGCACCGGCCAAAGCTCCACATATTTGCCCCTGAAATCCCAGCCCACCATCAAACACAACCGAAAGCCTTTCAAGCAAGGGGTATCCGGTACCCGTCTGTTCGCGAATTCCTCTAAGAACATCACGAGCACAGTGAACAGCATGGGGATATGAGTTACTGTCGGACACAGGATGAAGACTGCTTGCAGTACCATGAAGATTTCTAACAGCTCCGCTGATATGACTTAAACATTTTATAACCTTATCAGGAATGAGATAACGAATCTGTCCCGACAAAGTATAGAAGTTGACACCGGTTCGTTCTCTACACAGAGATGTCTTATAGTTCTGTTCAAACCAGCGGACGTACGCTCCAACTATGGTGAGCAAAACGGCTTCTGCAGAAGCGCCCTTTTCTCTGATCTGATCATCATATGCAAGTGCAAGACCTAAAGCACCACCAGTCACCACTCCGCAAGTTGAACCACTTGCTACTACACCTCCTTCAAGCCCTGTTGTTGCTTTAAGGAGAACATCATCTTTCTTTAATGTCATCTCCTGGAAGACCTCCAGGGTTGTCAATGCTCAATTTAAATCTTTCAGTAGGTAAAGGGGAGCGCGTCGTCCCCAATAGGAGGCCTTTTTCACTGGTTTTTGTACTGATATCTCATTCATTTATCACCTCCATGTTCATGTATTTTAACATAAACATGCGATTGTTAGTCGGTTCCCAGATTAAGCAGTATTCAGTCATCATGGCACTTCAATCCTAGGTTCATCTAATGAGTATAGAATCGAAAATCTTCATTAGTGGAAGCTATATGGGAGCAATTTTGAATAGAATTTAAAAGGACTTCTATCTAGGAGAGCAATGTATTCCTTGCTTGCAATCAAGTCAATAACCTCAAGAATAGTGAATAGGAAATTTATGGCATAGACTTTAGCTTACAGGCCATGATACCTCACCCAGGGCCATACGGCACAGATCGGTAATAAATATTTGGGGTAAACCGGCCTTTGAGGTCTGGCCGCGCAGTACATAATCGCACATGGGACAGATCGTAATCATGGCCTCGGCACGGTTATCCATCGCGTCCTTTATATTGTCGCTCTGGATATTCATCGAGAGCTCTATGTTTACACCAATCGCCGGTCCTCCGCAGCACAGGGCGTTGAGGCCCTCATATTTTCTTGAAACGCATGTTGCCCCAATAAGTGCGAAGATTTCATTCAGCCAGACATCCTGTTCCGGGATCCACCTGACCGCGCAGTTCGGCTGGTAGGCAACTTTTTTGTTCAGTTTGGTAATCGCGTTTTGGTTGTTCTTAAGATAGTCACGCATATATTCGAACAGGTGCATATATTTGTAGGGCACATCAATACCAAGCTCCTTGGCTTTGACGTGAGCCAGAACATATCCTTCGTTATGAAGGTAAACGATATCTTTGCCCAACTCAGCCAATCCTTCGATCACCTTTTGGCCATATCTTTCGGCAAGGCTCTCTCCGCCCATATGGGCCATCCCGACCAGGGAAGCATACCTTTTTCCTCGAACCACGCTCATTCCTTTGAACATCCTGCTTTCGAGCGTACCTTCCGGAAACTGTTTGAATAGGAAGGAATCAAAGGAGAGGACAGGTTTATCAGGGTCCCCCTCTATCACCTGGCTGTCACTGCTACCTTGTTCAAACGCCTTGGTCACTCCATCAATAAAATGTTTAAAGGTTGCAACGATAGGACTGGTCCCGATCTTCTCCTGCATTTTGTAGATAAGATTAGCCGGATCAGCCCCGGTCGGGCAGTTCTGAAAACATGCATTACAGGTAATGCACCTGTATAGGATATCAGCCGCTTTTCCATCCATGAGAAGTTTTATTTCGCTGACAGCCTTGTCTTTATCGTAATCGACATAACGGCACTTGACCAGACAATCTCCACACAAATCACACTTTGCAGCATCCCACATTTTCTCACCTCCACTAAAGTTGGTTGGAGATCGTTGCTTCATACTATAGAATACATCAACATGCAAGATGACGGGCAAGCGTTTCAATATGATGATTTTCGCCGCCCAGATTCTTGAAAAGGCGGCCCGAAGGACGACTTGAAAATGTGTATTCTGACAAAGATGATAAAACTCTCTATTACGGGAAGTAACACTCAGCTTTGCAAAAACATGCCCTTGCCAGAGTCAATTAAACAGTTTCTCTACTAAAAAATGAAATCTTCGGTAAAAATTCAATTGATTACCATTTGTAATCTTTTATAGAATTGATCTCCCTTCAGCCACAGATCAATAGTGCATTAAAAATCTCACCTCGATGCGAAAATGTAAAAACAAAATCTGAGTTTTGCGCTGTACCCTATTATCTCCTTTTGAACACTCATATTATCTTATGTGTCGTTGCTTCCCACGGGGCAGGAGTTAAAGCACTTGAAGCAGAAGTACTGGAAACCGATGAAGCTGGCTTGGTAGGTCATAAAGAAATCCTTGGTGAAGAGCATTTTCTTTTGCTCCTCCGGCGACTTGCCCACCCATTGCATCCAAAACCCTATTATTTTCGCCAGCCCATATGGCTGCGAAACCATCAGGCATTTCCCAAAATCGGTTTGCCCTTCGACATCCAGTGCTGAGGCGGGACAGCTTTCCACACAGATGTTGCATTTAGTGCAGAGCTCTTCCGTCACCGGCGGGTCGGAAGGAAGCGCCAGGTCAGTGAGCACCGCCATGAAAAGTACGCGCGGTCCCAGGCGCGGATGAATTATCAGGTTGTGGCGACCAAAAACGCCCAGTCCGGCTGCCAGTGCCGCGTGACGCAAGGAGACATCGGCAACGCTTCGCGGATTTTGCGGGCTCAGTTCCAGCGGATATGAAAGTGGAACGCTCATTGCCCGTGCGCCGCACTCTTTTTCAAGAAACCTCGCGATTTTATAATTGGTCGTCCGCGCGAATTCCTGTACGTCCAGCCGTCCGCTCATGGCTATTTGCGGATTGGGGCTGTCCACGTGGGACATTTCTTTAACGCAGGCCACGACAATAGATTTTGCTTCAGGGAAAAGCGTCTCGATCTTTGGACCCTGTGGGCTATGATAGTCCAATACCGCTGCAAAGCCGACATCGTCAATTCCTTGGTCAAGTATGAATTTTCTGATTTTATCTTTCATAGTCTATGCTCCCGTAACGCCTTGTGGATTAAAATTCCTTGATCTTTTGAGCTCTTATCAGAAATCCAATAAAAAGAATGGTAAATACTAAATCAACGGTGCCGCACAACGCAACTAACAAGTGCGCTTTGCCTGCCAGGTAACTATGGATAAAACCAATAAACACAGCGATCTTTCCAAGAATCCCCAATATTTTTGCAAATCTGTTAGATGATTACAAGTTATTTAATATAACCGACATGACATCGGCAAACATCGGCAACGTATTGTGGTCAGTATTTCATTGACACGCAAGATTGTCTCTCTATACTTCTTCCATAAAAAGTAATACCTTATTAAGGAGCTAAACCATGATCAGAGAGTTCAATGGCAAGAGTCCCAAATTAGCATCTTCCGCATTCGTGAGTGAGACTGCCTATATCGCTGGTGATGTTGAAATTGGCGAAAAATCTAACATCTGGCCCGGGGCGGTCATACGGGGAGATCTTGGCAAGATTACCATAGGTAATAACACTAGCATTGAGGATAATTGCGTAGTTCACAGCGCCATAGATATGATCATTGGAGATAATACGATCGTTGGACACGGTGCTATTCTCCATTGCAAGAATATCGGCAATAACGTTCTTATAGGTAACAACGCTACTGTCCTTGATAACGCTGAAATCGGAGACTATTGCATTATCGCTGCCGGCTCCGTAGTTGCTCCAGATACGAAGATTCCAGAAGAATCATTAGCCGTGGGTACCCCTGCCCAAGTGAAAGGCAAGCTATCTCAAAAACAGAGAGACTATATAAACATGAGCCCTGCATTCAATATTAAACTAGCAGAGGAATATAAAAAACAGGGGCTTTGAGATTGCATTTCAAAAAAATCATGTGGTTTATAATAAATATTTCAGACGGGAAGGGACATGAGGTATAAAAAGTCTGTTATATTTTTTTAGCGAAAGCAATTTTAAATGAGGATTTAACCATGCCTATAAACAAAGGAAGCGAGATACGGAAAGCTGATCATCCGATTAATAATATTTTCCTTGATCGCTGGTCACCGCGGGCCATGTCGGGCGAGGAAATTCCAGAAACAGAGCTTATTTCCATGTTTGAGGCGGCAAGATGGGCTCCGTCATCCAACAACAATCAACCATGGCGTATCCTGTATGCCAAACGAAATACGAAACATTGGCCGTTGTTCTTCAACTTGCTTACCGATTCAAATAAGATTTGGGTCAAAAATTCTTCCGTGCTCCTCCTTATCGTTTCGAAAAACACCTTCGACAACGGAAAACCATCGCGTACCCACTCCTATGATGCCGGTGCGGCATGGGAGAACCTGGCCCTGCAGGGGACCCTCATGGGTTATGTTGTCCACGGCATGCAGGGTTTCGATTACGAACTTGCCCGGTCTTCCCTGAACATCCCCGATGATTTCACGGTTGAAGCCATGGCAGCTGTGGGCATGCCAGGTAACAAGGAAGACCTGCCCGATTACCTCCAGGAGCGTGAATCACCGAATGATAGACGAAAACTCGCGGAAACGGTTTTCGAAGGACCTTGGGTATCAACCATAAGGACGGATTTCTGACCAGCAAAGGAGCAAACTCATGTGGGAATACACCGATAAAGTCAAAGATCACTTTCTGAATCCCCGCAATGTGGGGGAAGTGGAAAAAGCGGATGGGGTGGCTGAAGTGGGGTCCATTGCCTGCGGAGATGCCCTCAAATTTTCTTTTAGTCTGGACGAAAATAAACGAATCAAGGATGCCAAATTCAAAACTTTCGGCTGCGCCAGCGCCATTGCTACCTCTTCGGCGCTGACGGAAATGGTCAAAGGGATGACCCTGGACGAGGCATTGAAAATAAGCAACCAGGACATCGCGGCCTTTCTGGGTGGCCTTCCCGATGAAAAAATGCACTGCTCCGTCATGGGAAAAGAAGCGCTCGAAGCGGCCGTGGCCAATTACCGGGGCGCCCCCGCCAAGGAGCCGGGAGCGCAGATCATATGCGAATGTTTTGGCGTCACCGACCGCGAAATCGAACAGGCGGTCCGAGAAAACAACCTGACCACGGTGGAAGAGGTGACCAACTATACGAAAGCGGGCGGCGGTTGCGGGAACTGCCATGAGGCCATCGGGCAGATCATTGCAAGGGTGCGGTCCGAAACCCAGCCCGCTGCCAGGCCGAAGCTTTCCAACATTCAGAAAATGAAAATGATCGAAGAGACCATCGAGCGGGAAATCAGGCCGTCCCTTAAACACGATGGGGGAGACATCGAGTTGATCGATGTGATCGGCAATAGGGTCCTCGTTGCCACGCGGGGCGCCTGCACTGCTTGCAAAGCGTCGGACATCACCTTGAAGCATTTTGTGGAATTGAAGCTGCGGGACCTCGTCTCACCGGATCTGGTGATCGAGGAGGTGACATCATGAATACGGTCTATCTGGACAATAACGCCACGACACAGGTTGCGACTGAGGTTCTGGAAGCAATGTTTCCCTATTTTCGTGACCTCTATGGCAATCCCTCAAGCATGCATTCCTTTGGCGGTCAGGTGGCGAAAAAAATCCGCGCGGCCCGGGAACAAATGGCCACCCTCATCGGAGCCATGCCCGAGGAAATCATCTTTACAAGCTGCGGAACGGAAAGCGACAACGCCGCGATCCGATCCGCCCTGGCGACAAACCCCGACCGGCGTCATATTGTAACAAGCCGTGTCGAGCATCCCGCCATCAAGTCACTGGCTATAGATCTAGCCCGGCATGGCTATCGGGTCACAGAGCTACCCGTTGATAAAGAGGGCCTCCTGGACCTGGATCAGTATGAAAAAAGTCTGACGCCGGATACGGCGGTAGTCAGCTTGATGTGGGCCAATAATGAGACGGGAGTGCTCTTTCCCGTGGAAACGGCTGCCAAAATAGCCCGTGACAGGGGTATCCTGTTCCATACCGATGCGGTTCAGACCGTCGGCAAGATTCCTATCGCGATGAAAACGAATGCCATCGATATGCTTTCCCTCTCTGGGCACAAACTCCATGCCCCCAAGGGCATTGGTGTGCTCTATATCCGCAAGGGTACGAAATACAACCCTTTTTTGATCGGCGGACACCAAGAGAAGCAGCGCCGGGGAGGTACGGAAAACACACCCAGCATCATTGGCCTGGGAAAAGCCAGCGAACTGGCGGCACAAAACATGGAGAAGGAAAACACGAGGGTGAAGTGGTTAAGAGATAAACTGGAACATGAGATTCTATCCCGCATCCCAAACAGCCATGTGAACGGAGACATTTCACACCGTTTGCCCAATACTACCAATATCAGCTTTGAATTCGTCGAGGGTGAAGGTATCCTGCTGCTGATGGATGAACATGGCATCTGCGCCTCCTCTGGCTCCGCCTGCACTTCGGGATCCCTGCAACCTTCCCACGTGCTGCGTGCCATGGGCGTTCCATTCACGATGGCCCACGGTTCCATCCGCTTCAGTCTGAGCGTCTACACCACAGAGGCAGAAATTGACTTTGTAATTGAAAAGCTGCCCCCCATAATTGAAAGACTGCGCAGCATGTCGCCCTATTGGCATCAAGGCGAACCGGTCTGTAAACCAAAATAAAAAGGAGCTTTCTGCCCATGGATGACGTCTTTAAAGCGACAAAGTGCAAAACGGATTTAATCAAGACGCGGAATGTACGTGGAGAGATTCCGGCGATTGTTGACCAGTTGGTTTTTTCCTGCACCCGGGAGGATTGTTTTGATCATGTCGGCCCGGAACCGATCCCTTCCCGCGCTGCGGTAGTCGATATTCTTAAAAAGACAAGGCGGATCATCTATCCAGGTTATTTCATCCCAACACGGGTCGATCAGGTGAACGTCACGTACTATTTCGGGCAGGAACTAACCGCCCTTTTTGAGGCCCTGTCCGAACAGATCATGCTGGCAATACGACACGACTGTATTCGGTATAACCAGCCCTGCACGGATTGTGAAGAGCGGGGTCAGCAGGCTGCCATCGAGTTCTTGCGCGAAACCACGCAGTTGCGGGTTTTATTGGGGACGGACATCCGGGCGGCATATGAAGGAGATCCGGCAGCAAGCGGCTACGATGAAATCATTTTCAGCTACCCGGGACTTTTTTCCATAACAGCTTATCGAATTGCCCACCAGCTTCATCATCAGGGCATCCCTGTGATCCCGCGGATCATGACGGAATACGCCCATAGCCGCACAGGGATCGATATCCATCCCGGCGCTCGGATCGGAGAAAGCTTTTTTATCGACCATGGCACTGGCGTCGTCATCGGCGAAACTACGGAGATCGGCAACCGCGTCAGGCTTTATCAGGGCGTGACGCTGGGAGCCCTATCCTTGAGCCGGGAAGAATGCAAGGCTTTGCGCCATCAGAAACGCCACCCGACCATCGAAGACGATGTGATCATCTATGCCAATGCCACCGTCCTCGGAGGTGAAACAGTCATCGGCGCCCGTTCGGTCATCGGCGGCAATGTCTGGATCACCGATTCGGTCCCACCGGATACAGAGGTTTTTCTGAAAAAGCCAGAGCTTGTCTTCGGCAATAAACTGGCCAGAGATTAAAAGGCGCCGCGATGATTAGTAAGGTGGTAAGCGAATAATTTAGACTTGCTTTCCAAGTCTGTCTCAGATGGTTACAAGTTAATTACATAACCGATTTAATCCTTGATATCATTGAATTGCAGATACTCTATTATGCGGCGATCCAGACCATAAGAAAGAATGGCATCCTGCATGATTATTATACAAGATTGACCGATAGGGGCATGAAACGAATGATGGCCCTCGTGGCGGTCTCCAGGAAGCTTTTGGGAATCATCTATGCGATTGTAAGGGATGACAGTGAATATTCAGTCAACTTCAAATCCATAAAAAGGCAGGTGATAAAAAAGGCTGCATAAGGTATTATTCCATAGGCGGGGAGATTATCGTTTTCTTCCATTGAGGCGCATAGCAGCGACCTCCTACCTCAGAATACATAACTCCCCGTCCACATCCTAACCTCAATTGAGCAAGGTAAAAGCGTTTCAACGACTTTCTAATTACAATGGTTGGGTAGGATGTTCTCCTAAAGATGGGGAAACCCGCCTATGAAAAAACCTGAAACATAAAAAATATCTTTACTGGAATAAACAAGGAAGCATTTTTGCTGACTCTACCTGCATGCGGACAAGAAACAATACATTACGAATTTAACGTGGATTAGTTATCCGAGGTGTACTGTGCTAAAATTGTGCTAGAACTAATAGGAATAGACGGCAATAGATTGTAATAGACGGCAATAGATAGAATTGGTTTATTTAGTTCTTTTAACTGGTTACGGGAAACCAGACGTTAAATCAAGGGGTTAAATTTGGTTATTTTTTTATCAAAATCGATCTTTTAATCCGTTGGTCGCGGGTTCGATTCCCGCACGTCCCACCAAGAAAATCAACGGGTTACAATTCAACGCTTTTAATCATTTTTGCCTTTGCTTACCCATAGCTAACATCAAATGTCAAAGATGATCATTGATGAATTGCAATGAATAATTCTATGTCGCCATAAAATATGTTTGGGCATAGGCTACTATCCTGATTGCTTTCAGTTCTGAGAAGCAAGGGAGGGTGGCCAGGAAGCCCCATTGAAAGCAGATGCAGTTTTGAAAAGTCATTGATCAGTCTACCCAGGTGATCAAGTTATCCACTGGCTCCCGTTCTGAGCGAATATGGTTTGCCGGGAAATCTGGGTCTGGATAACCTAGGGCAATAGCAATGATCAAACGCTTGGACTCCGGGATACCGATGTGCTTACGAACTACTTCCGGGTATAAAATCCCTTGGTCTTCAATGCAGGTGCCCAAACCGAACCGCAGGGCCACAAGGCAGATGTTCTGCATCACCGCGCCGATATCCAGCAAGGGGCCTGCTTCGGTCAAGGTTTTGTCACAGACGATGATAATAGCCGCAGGAGCATCAAAAAAGCGGAACCCACGTTCCATCCACCAGAACCGTTTTTCTTTATCTTCCCGGGGAATGTCCATGGCTTTAAATAACTGCTTGCCCAAGGCGACCTGGCGTGCCTTGTAAACACTTTCCTCGGGCCAACCTACCACCAGGTGATCCGGTTGCATGGCCGCTCCGATCTGAAGCTTTTCCACAATTGCAGCCCCAAGCTGTTTGAGCCTCTCGCCACTCACCACTACAAATTCCCATGGCTGGGTATTCATGGCCGAGGGCGCCCAGCAGGCAATGCTCAGAATTTCCTTGATCACGTCCCTGGATACCGGCTTGGATGTAAACGCCCGGATACTCTTCCGTTGTCGTATAGCCTCCATCAAATCCATCTTGCCCACCCCTTTCACGCATCTATTTCAAAGGACAGCTTAGCACCAGCGAAATTGATCAACCTGTCCCTAAGGCATTTACCACATTCTAAGCTAGAGTTCTGCATTTAAGTATTACTGATTGAAAGTTTGTATGCAGAGATAAAATCCGATTACATGATTTAAGGAAATAACTTATTTGCTTGGATAGATTTTATTGTTGAGACCAAGGAAATGCTAATTTAATAATTTGGGGGAAGCCATAAAATATGTAGGGTAAGAGCTTATCTCTTGGCTTGCTTTAGTTCTGAGAAGCAAGGGAGGGGGATAGGGTGCTGTTCAGGATTTAATCTTGGTTATTTCTTCTTCCTACTACACAAACTTAGCCTTAATTACATTTGAGAGTTACCACTTGAAATCTATTTCGTAACATCTTCGCTATACAACTTTATGAACTTTCACCATTCTACATTCTGTGAAAATCACCAA
>JBEKJA010000023.1:0-15260 GCA_050011475.1 Syntrophales bacterium | reverse complement strand
GTCTTTGGTCAGAAAGGGCTTATGGCCGGTGCCTCGATAGAAGGTTCGAAAATTACTAAACTGAAAAAGTAACATTTATAAAAGTAGGTATCTGAGAAGGACTCCCCGGTACGGCAGGATGAATTTACTGCCGGCCGCGGGTACCCCTTCAACTGACTGGCTTTGTGACATCACATTGCTTTGTGGATAGGGGGAAGTATCCTTTGACCTGGTTAGGATGGCTCGCTCTAGCAGTAATCATCACCAGCATTGCGGCCGCTACCGGCATCAAACCGACGGGTACGCGACACGTTGCCCACACGAGCCTGATGTGGATGGCACGGCTTGCGCTCCTGGCGGCCCTTATCATCGTCGGCTACCTGGTGTTTCGAGCCAGATCCGGCAGTTGACGTTGTCTCGCACAGTGCTATGAAGTTGAGGACTTGTAAGTGCATCATCGACAGGTTGCTTCCTGAAACAGAAATTCTGGGGGGGGGGGGGGGGGTGTAAATGAGTATTGAGAGAAAGACAAAAAAGCAGCTTGTAGATGAAATGGCGGAACTGCGACGCAAAGTGGTGAGTCTGGAAAAAATAAGAGAACAGCAGGAAAGCGAGATAACAGAGATCCAACAAAAAAAGGGGCAACATTTTACCGGATATAAGCTACCGACATATCCGCTCTACGTTATTTTTGACAGAAAGTACGAATTCGTTAATCAAACATTTGAAGATCTCTTCGGTTATGAGACAAATGAAATATGCCATCCCAAATTTGATATTATGACAGTGATCACCCCAGAATGCCGACAAGCTGTAGAGAAGACATTCATCGAAGGCATCAGAGGTAATTATAAAACGTATGATTTTAAATTTGAGGGATTAAAAAAAGATGGAATGAAAATTGAATGTGATACGTCGGTTCTTTTTATACCATATAAATGGGGCACGGCTATTCAAGGCATTATTCACAATGCGTCTGTACCGAAAAACATCGTTAGATTTGATAAAAGGGTAAGAGACAGTCGGGTGGCTACAGGTATGTATTATTCGTAATCGACCAACCGGGTTTCAATAGCGGGAAATGATCATCTGATCCTCCTTATTTCCTGCTATTGAACACCCGAAGTGTATGGGATCCTTTTATGATATGGCCTACTATATAGTTCATGTGTTCTTCTACAAAGAGTTACTTGGAGCAGTCTAAGTTCAAAAACAGATAGACTGCTGGTTCACTGGTGAGGATGTCTTAGGGCCTCCAAAGTAAACTGAACTGGATGGATGAATTCTGTCCTCAGAAAGGAGTAGAACATGCTTTGGACCATATTTGTGATTCTCTTGATTCTGTGGCTTCTGGGATTTATCTCTGGCTACACGATGGGTGGAGTCATTCATATCCTGCTGGTCATTGCCATCATCGTCTTGCTGATCCAAGTTATTCAGGGACGAAGATGATCATCCCGGTGTGGATCATTGCCGGTGTAGGTAAGGTATTTGGAAAGGAGGATGGTCAGCGGGTCCGGAAAGATTTTGCCAAAACTTACCCTACTGTCAGGAGAAAAGGTTTTGCAACCAATCAATTCACCACCAACTTATAGAGAGGAGTAACCGCTATGAAAAAGAGAAATATCGTTATCCACTTTTTAGTGCTTCTTATGCTGATCGCCACCTTCTGTGCATCGACACGTATATATGCAGCTGAAAGTACAGGTGAATACCTTGACGATTCGGTCATCACGACCAAGGTAAAATCTCTGCTTGCAGCAGATGATTTTCTCAAGTCATTTCAGATCGGTGTCGAAACTTACCAGGGCATCGTTCAGCTGAGCGGCTTTGTTGATTCTCAAAAAGCTGTCGATAAAGCGGGAGAAATCGTAAATAGCGTCAAAGGCGTCAAATCCATAAAGAATAATCTGATCGTGAAATAGGTGCCAATTATCCCGCGGTAAATATTGTAGAATCAGTAGTTCCACGAATTAAGAAGTAGCATTCAGCAGAAGTGATAAACGAATCTTGACAACTAAAATGTAAGTGAGGCCTCGCTATGAGAAGAATAGGCTATGGCTTAATTTCTTTGTTGATGTTTTTCATACTGTTTACCGGTTGTGCGTCATTTAAGCCGGTTGATCTTAACCCGCAGATTAAATCAGGGCAATTGGTTCAGAAAACGGACAATTTCATTGTCATCTTTGACAAATCTGCTTCCATGGATGCGCAGCTTGGCAAACCGATGGTCAATCAAACTACTCGCCTGATACATGCGAAAGATATTACAAAAAACATGATTGCGACAATTCCGGATATCAAGATGAACGCAGGGCTCAGGACTTTCTGGGACGAACAAACTGCTCTTCTTTATGGAATGACATCCCTTGTTAAAGAAGATTATACCAAGAAAATAAACTCTATCGAAAATGTCAACGATAGAACTCCTATGGGGAAAGCTATTACGGCAGCAGGTGATGATCTTAAATCGGCTGAGGGTAATTCAGCCATTATCATTGTCAGCGACTTTTCTGAAATTCCGGGTATTGATGATATCCGACCCGCAACTGTCATGGAGGCCATAACCAAAGTTAATGCAGAGTATGGCGACAAGCTCTGTGTTTATGCCATTCAGTTAGGATATACTCCCGATGGGAAAGAACTTTCAGAACAGATTGTGCAGAACGTTAAAGGCGGATATACCGTAAATGCTGATGATCTGGTCCCCCCGGCAGCCATGGCCGCTTTTGTGGAAAAAGTAATCTCCGGGAATTGCTCTCGTTATCCACAGCTGGTTGCAAATCCAATAGAGAAGGTCGTTATCGTCGCGGCCGAGCCAATGGTTGAAGAGAAGGTCATTGCCGCTGTGCCGGAGCCGAAGGCTGAAGAAAAGGTCATTATCCTTGCCTTTGAGGATGTACATTTTGATTTCGATAAATCAACTCTTACGCCAGAAGCACAGACGATACTGAAAAGGGATATCCAGCTTCTGAAAGATAACCCCAAAGCTAAAATCCGTATTGCCGGGTATACCTCTGCTTCCGGCACTTATGATTACAACATGAAGTTAAGTGAAAGAAGAGCGAATGCTGTCCAGGAATACCTCATTAACGAGGGTGTCATCACACCGGATAGGCTTTCCACAATCGGATATGGCAAGACAGACCCGGCAATGTACGAAGCAGCGCCTAAAGAGCTTTACTCAAAAGCAGCAAAAGCAAACATGCGAGTTCTCTTTGAAATAGTCGTGCAATAGGAGCATCGGGTTAAGGGTTTGGAAAGGTGTTTTACATTGATCCAAAGAGCATCATTACTACGTCGGTTACATGAGGTTTAATTGGGTATGGATAAAGGGGGCCGCAAAATGAAAAAGTTACTTTTGGGAACAATATTTTTGGCGTTGGTACTTGTATTTCCTATTCCAACGATGGCAAGGGTAGATGTGGGTGTTAGCATTTCTCTGCCTCCACTCATCGTATTTGCGGGACCTCCAGAGATGGTGGTGCTACCAGAGACGAATGTCTATGTTGTCCCTGATTTGGATGTGGACATCTTTTTCTACGGTGGTTGGTGGTGGCGCCCTTGGGAAGGGCGATGGTATCGCTCGCGGAACTATAGTTCAGGTTGGGGCTACTATCAAAACGTTCCATCTTTTTATAGAGGAATACCATCGGGTTGGAGGAATGACTATAGGGAGCATCGTTGGAAAGGGCATCAATGGAACTACCAACGAATACCCCATCAACAAGTCCAACAGAACTGGCGCAACTGGGAAAAGAACAGACATTGGGAGAAGCAAAATACCTGGGGTGTCCAAGGTTTGAAGCCCCGGGCCCGGGCACAATCCAGGGAGAGCCAACCGTCTCGTGCAGTTCAACAGCGAAATCAGGAAAGACCGCAATCCCGAGAGGCCCAACCATCCCGTGCGTTTCAACAGCGAAATCAGGAAAGACCACAATCCCGAGTTGTCCAACCATCTCGAGCAGTTCAACCACAATCCAGACCAAAACAATCTAAAGAGGTCAAGGAACACGGAAAGCCTGAAAGAGGATCGGGAGAAAAACAGGATAAAGAACAAAGAGAGAAACATTAGTTTATTGATAAGTGTGGATCTATCAATTCGCCTATAAAGGAGTTGTCATGGAGAACACCTATACCGTCTGCAAGGGCAGGTGCACCGATGCGATAGGTTGGAGCGGATCCCGTTATACCAGTGCCGGCCGATGTCTACTAGCTATCCTCGTGGTACTTGCCCTGTTCGGATCAAGCGCTTGCCTTGCCGGGGATCCCTCTTCCAGCGATGTGCCCAATTTGCCGCTGCCAGTACTGCATCCGTATCAGGAATCCTACTATAATGGATATTTTGCACGATCAGTCGACCTCAATTATCGGGAGTCCTTCTCTCAGATCGCATTGAATAAAGACCTTGCCGGAGAGCCCATTGCTGCAGGTGCGCCCGAAGCAACCAAGCCGGTCCTGTCCTGGGAGACTGGCGTCGGCAAGAGTTATCTTATCCCTGCGCTTGAGATCCCAGGCTTCATCCTCCTCCTCAACGGGTATGACCGGCTCGCTTATCCCAACGAGGTAGAGGGAGGGAATAAAGTCTATGACTCGACCCCGTCGACCACATGGGATCATGTCGTCCACGGCCCCTGGGGGGATGACCAGGACAACTTCTCCATGAACCAATTCAACCATCCCTATCAGGGATCCTTCTATCACGGATTTGCACGATCAGCCGGTCTCAGTTACTGGGAGTCCTCCGCCTATACGTTCGCAGGCAGTTTTCTCTGGGAGATGGCCGGTGAGACCACGTCACCTTCTTATAATGACCAGATCGCCAGCGGCATTGCCGGAAGCTTCTTCGGGGAGGCACTCTTCCGGATGGCCAGCCTGGTTCTCGAAGGCGAAGGCAGCAAACCTGATTTCTGGCATGAACTCGGCGCAACGGCGCTTTCGCCGCCCCTGGGCTTCAACCGCCTGGTCTTTGGTAATAGATTCAAATCCGTCTTCCCGAGCCATGATCCGGCCACCTTCTGGCGCCTGCGGTTCGGCGTGAGTTTGGGCCGCTTGTATGACCAGGCCGGAGTGAGCCCAACCGACAGGACGGATGCGACTATAGACTTCTCCATGGCCTATGGGTTACCCGGGAAACCTGGCTATAGCTATACGCGCCCCTTCGATTACTTCCAATTTGAGTTCCTGGCTTACAGCTACCCGGACAACCCCATCGAGGACGTCATGATCCGTGGCCTCCTCATCGGAAAGAAATGCGAAGTGGGCGACTCGTATCGAGGGATATGGGGACTTTATGGCGGTTTTGACTACATATCGCCGCAAATCTTCCGTGTCTCGAGCACGGCCGCCTCGCTTGGTACCACCTTCCAATGGTGGCTCACTCAAGTCGTGGCGCTCCAGGGCTCGGTCCTCGGCGGCATCGGCTACGGTGCGGCCGGCACTATCTCCGGAGTGGGTGAGCGCAACTACCACTATGGTGTCGACCCGCAGGGGCTCCTTGCACTCAGATTCATCTTCGGCGACAGGGCCATGTTCGACTTGACGGGACGTGTGTATTATATCGGTGACCAGTTCAGCACCGAACCGGGGCAGGAAAATATCAACCGCTTGAACGCGGGGCTTACCGTTCGCGTATATGGCCGGCACGCTCTCGGGATCCAATACATTGCATCAAGACGAGATGCGTCTTATCCCAGCCGGGCTGACGTACACCAGTCAACGGGAACCTTTAGTCTCGTTTATACCCTGCTCGGCGGTGAAGGGTTCGGCGCCGTCGAGTGGCGCAACGCCGACCGTCGCTGATCCGAGTAGGCGGACTCGCTGCCTGGAGCAGGAATGAAACATCGTATTCTTCGGATTAACATTTCGCTGTTCGTAATGCTGTTCGGCCTCATGGCCGGTATCGACGTTCAAGCGTACGATCGTATTGAGCAGGCGGGTGACGTTTTGGTGGTTGCCTTACCGGTCGCCGCAGCTGGTCTGACCCTCGGCTTTAAGGATTGCCAGGGCACTTTGGAATTTGGTGAGTCGGCGGCCCTCGCAATGGGCACGACTTATACCCTTAAATTCTCCATTGATAAGACGCGTCCCAATGGTGAGAGCCAATCATTTCCGTCAGGACACGCTACGATGTCCTTCAGCTCTGCTGAGTTCATACGCAAGCGTTACGGATGGGAATACGGCGTACCAGCTTATGCTATCGCAACATTTGTGGCTTACAGCCGGGTTGAGGCAGGACAACATTATACGATCGATGTTATAGGTGGAACGGCCATCGGTATCCTGAGCAGCTATCTGATCACCCGGCCGTACAAAGGTTGGAATATTCAGCCGGAGGCGGGTTATTCATATTATGGCATCCGTCTGGACCATAGCTGGTAAAGCAATACAACATCAACATTGCCTGCTGAGGCTTGAAAAGATATTCGGAATTCTCAGCACAACATGCAATAAAATCCATATTACAAGTGGTAGTTCTCGAGTGTAATGAAGAGGGGGTTGTTTAGTAGTAGGAGAAAGCGATCATTTTACAAATGATCCAAAATTGAAAAATTTATCTTCAGTGGTTTCGTTTGTTACTTCCTGTAAGTCCAGATTTTAAAATTCGCAACCTTGTGCTAGATTTCAACCTGAAATAATCAGACAAATTTATTATAACAGTTTTAATCAATATTTTTATTGATATCATGAAGGGATAATGAAACTATGATGCCCGGCAAAGCGAAGTTTTTAACAATATCCGCGTTCATTGTAATTATTTCCGTATGGTTGACACAAGCCTGCCTTGCCGGTGAGGATTTAATAACGACGGCACAAGATAAGAGCGGCAGGGCAATTCCCTACATTCTGAACTATCGAAACCTTTCTCCAAAGTACGCGGTCATTCTTTTTCCCGGCGGCAGTGGGGATGTGGATCCGCGCATGGAAGAGGGCAGGCTAGTTTATAATCTTCATGACAACTTTTTACTCAGGTCCAGAGAATTCCTTGTCGATGAAGAATTTACAACGGTTACAACAAACTCGACGGATGAAAAAGAACGCATTCAGGCCGTAATTGATGATCTGCGAAGGAGATTTCCGAAGGCTCATATATATCTGATGGGCACTTCCAGAGGCACCCTTGCGACCATGGCTCTGACCGGATACCTTTCCGATAAGGTTGCGGGTGAAATACATACGTCGTCCATGCAGGATATTGAATACTTCGATCCCCGGAAATACAAGAATCGTCATCTCATCGTGCATCATCAGGATGATTCATGCCGCAAGACGCCGCTTTACGCGGCTGAGGCGTCTCATAGGAAATACGGGACTGACATCATTTTAATGAAAGGCGGCAAGTCCGAGGGTAATGACTGCAAAGCGTTCGCTCATCACGGCTTCAACGGCATAGAACGCGAAACCATTAATGCGATCAAGAAATGGATAAAGCAAGGCGACCCGCGCTGATATGAAAATGATTGTTGTTATAGGGGTTGAAGGCATTCAGAACATAATATTCAAATGTGTTTTGATGTTCACGAGTCGTAAAAATTTAGTTTTGAAAAACTCAAAACAAGAAGCCCTGGATTGGCTCATAGGACAGCAAAAAAAGAGATATTTCTTTTTAAGAATATTAAGAAAAAATGGGATAAAAAAGTATAAATGTTTCATATGGCTGCTTATTTTATATTGAAACTTTCCCCTGAAAATAGATTTTCATTCTTTTTTTTGACGGCTGGCCGTCATGTGGGTTTCAAGTGGTAATCGTTAGATTGTACTACCGATGATTTCGTTTGTTTGTAGGAGAAAGAGAGATCAATACTTTTTATGATATCAGTCAATCTACTTCTGTCCCAACTCTTTAACCATCCTTTAACCTAACCATTTATTACGATTATAAGTACCTGATAATAAATAGAATTCTTCTGAGTCAGGTGGGTTCGATTCCCATGCACTTCCGCCATAAATATTTGAAATCATTAAATATAACTGAGCGAGATACTAGCCCCAAACTATCCCAAAATGGTAAAATGAGGTATATGAGAAATTAAAAAGGGGACGTATGCAAGATTGGAACAACAAATGACAAGTTTCTCATATAAGAAAAATTTAACTGTTTTGTCGGGCAATTGAATCTTCATTTTGCATGAGAAACCACTGATTCCCTTTACACCAAGCTGTATAAAGTTCTATTCCACGGTATTTTCCAATTTTAATAAGTTTCCCAATCTCAGCTCTTACATTAAACAGGTTTAGGAATGCTTGAAAATCTTCATACCATTTGTTTGAAGGGCTGAAGGAATGAATAAGCATGATTGCCGACGTAGCACAAAATTCTTCAGCCGTAATGAGAGCAGAAACTGTTCTGTGAATGAGTTGATAATGTATTGAATCTGGAATTTTGTCTGGTAACTCAAGGCTTTTTAGAAGATATTCAAGGCGTTCGTTGAACCCTTTAGAATTTTCAGTTATCTTTTTTGCTAATGTCGGTCCAAATGGTTCATCCACCTTGCCTTCGACTGCAATAGTAGCCAGCCCATTATCGGCTTTTGCAATAACCAAAATATCAGCTTGTGAAGGACGATCTCCTCCGGGGAGCATAACTTGATATTCTGGGATAGCTAACAACATATGGAAATTATCAAGCCCAAATGATTTCCCAGATTTTAATATTTCCTTAACTTCCGGAGGAAACCCATCTGATGCAGCTGCCTCCCAAGATTTTGCGAGGGTCATTGCTGAATATCCTAATTTCCAATGTAGTTTAGGCTTAGCCAATAAATCTTGCCACTCATGAAAAGATTTTGTTGGTCTTAGGATTCGTTTCATTGATATCCCCCTTACTTTTTGTCTGATTATTAATATTTAAAATTTTACACATTTCCCAAATTTGATCAAGCTAATACATCAGGAGGGAATTAATACTGCTCGATAATGGTGTTCAGGCAGACTTCTATCTTGAATGTTCAGTCATTCCTGATCAAGAATCCTGCTCTATCCGTTCATATTTGACGGAATCCAAGCTTCTTCATGAAAGATGATAAAAAGGGACGCATACAAGATTGGAACTGCGTATAAGGGGTTTTTATCGAAGCAATTTCCTCGAATAGATTTTACCATCCGCTGATCTTTTCAAGTTTTTCGAGCTTGCATTTACAGTCGATGCAATGGGTTGTCACGGGCCGGGCAAGGAGTTTTTTTTCTGAAATCTGCTCCCCGCATTTTTCACAGATGCCATAGATTTTATCGTCAATTCGCTTAATAGCTTCCCGGAGCTTTCCAATCAGCTTGAGCTCCCGGTCACGGATTCTTAGTTCAAAGTTACGATCCGACTCGAAAGTTGCCCGATCGTTTGGATCAGGGAAATTGTCACTCCCGTTGTTCATTTCGCTGACGGTTTTCTCCGCATCACCCAGCAATTCATGGATTTTCTGCTGAAGCATGTATCGGAAATACTGGAGCTTATCGGTTGTCAAAGTCATCTTTCCGCCTTTTGTGATTCTGTGTAAAAAATATAGGGTGTTCCTCATACTTGAAGCCAATTTTTTTGTAAAGAAAAAATACGAGTTCAGGAAAACATAATAATTCCCGATCGTGATAGTTAACTTTGTGAACGTAAAATATTGACATTCCAGTGATATTCACCTATACTGGCCCCATTCGTGGCAGGAGGCCAAAGCCAAGAAGAGGACGGAATCATGAAGAATAAGACGAGAGAGGCCACGAAGGCCGAATGGGACGACCTCGAAGAGATCATCAGTGAGGACGACCAAGAGAAGATACAAGCGTGGGGCTGGTTCATCCTGCTTGATGACCAGAATGGAGGGCCGGAAGAACTCGTGCAGGAAGTCTTGAAAGCGGTCGAGATCGGAGCCAACCTGAAGTCGAAAGAGCGGCTGGTCATTGCCTATGCAGCGGATGCCGTGTGGGGCAAGATCGAGAGAGTCCTTGAGGATTAAGCACGCGGTAAGAATGATTAATTTAAATAACTCCCATAAGAAAGAGCGAGGTTAATGGGTATCTACCAACGGGATGATTATAGCAAAGTTGAATTCCTGAACGAACAGACAGGAGAAAGCGAATGGAGTGGGTACGCGTAAAAGACTCTGACAATGAGCGACAACTCGTTTTTGGCTGGCTTGATAGTGAGCCAATCGTGAATACCAATTTGAGTCTCGGCATGGAGTTGGCTGTTAGTTTCGATAAAGTCAGAGAGCATCTTAAGGATTCCAGTTTCAACCAATAAAACAAAATATCGTCCTGTCCATAGTGGTATTGATTTTGCCTTTCTTTCCTGAAATGTTTGCATGAACTACATCTTCATCACGTGAAGACTTTAAGCGAAAATCATTACTGCTAAAATAATCTAATCTTCTTGGACCTCTGGTCTCATTTCGCCTTCATACAGTTCTCTTATGTTTTAAATTAAGTCAACTCTGGTTTTAACTTATTCCTGAAGCAGATATAATGGTTTCCTAGGGAATATATTATGTGCACCTTGACATTAGAGATGAGCATCAATAACTTAATAATAGTCGAGACGCTGTGATGTTTGTATTGAGTCTATTGAGCTGGAAGTTAACGTTAAGAGAATCATAGGGTCTTCGTGGTGATTATCACCCTTAATAGACCGGAACTTAATTGATGGACTCCAGTAAAAGACGAGACGGCATAGGTGGCTCTCGGCTTTTTTATTTTGTGAGAACGGCAAAATTCTGGTGCGGTTTTTTTATTGAAGCCTTCCTGAAAGAGTTCGACCGATTATTTCCCGCAATAAACAATTTTTTTATTGGCAATCAAAGAGAAGCTAATTCCTTCTGTGCTGTTATGATCTGCTTAATAATTTATCTTGATCTACAACTAAAGTAGTAGTATATTTAATCATAGAGGAGACTACAATGTCTGAGAAAGAACTTATCACCGTGGCCCTCATCGATCATGATAAGGACTTTTTCGAAAATAGTTTAGCTTTGTTGCAAAAAGAAAAGGACATCGATGTATGCGTACACTATCTTCAGTCAGATTATCGAAAGGAAACCGCAAGTACCGAAGCTGCTGTTAATGATATTTTAAAATGCCAGCCAAAAGTTCTGATACTCAGCCAAATGATTCTCAGAGAAGCAGCAGCAAGAGATTTGAAATTCATATTAAACATCCGCGGCAAAGTGCCTAATACCCGAGTCGTGATCATTTTTAATCGCTATGTCGAGGAAACAGCTTTGATAGCAATTCGAGAAGGTGTTCGCGGGCTTTATCTGAGAAGCTCAGGACCTTCACAGATCGTCTCCTGTGTCAGAACCATGGCAAGGGGAGAAGTCTGGATGGAAATTCCCCTTATCGGACTTGTTATTGAAGAGTTCTCAAAACTCTATAAACATGTGGAGAGTCTTCATCCACCAACCGAGGGTCATGATGCTCGGCTGTCGCTTCTAAGCCCCCGTGAGATGGAAGTCTTGGGACTTATTTCAAAGAGCTATACCAATATAGATATCGGAAAAAAACTTTTCATCAGCGAAAAAACCGTTAAAGCCCACATCAAGAATATCTTCGAAAAGCTCGGGGTAAGAAACAGAGTTGAGGCCACCCTTGTCATTGTAAGAAGTGGTCTTGCTCACTGAGACCAACGCCTCATCTCATAACGTTCTATCCGCATAGTCAGCACTGTGAATTGTTCATTGAGGTAAATGTGATCCACCAACCGGGTGTCAATAGCGGGAAATAATGTGATTGATCCTCCGTATTTCCTGCTATTGAACACCCGAAGTATATACAATACTCAAATCAATAAGATGCACCCACCAAAAGCTCATATTCGACGTCCCAGGGTATCTTATAACTTTTAAAACACAAGAAGTAGTCAGTAAAATGCTTCTTCCTGAAATCGTTACGTTGTCGAATTAACTTTTTATTGTAGATTTCTATTGTAAATCATGATCAAATAAATTGTAAAAATGGTAACCTTACAGTTCTTTAATCCTGCATGAGGGTGTCATGGACTGCCGATTTCCTCGATACTTATCCAAATAACCAAATAATATGAGTAAGATTATGGAAACAAAGAATGGCACAAAATTTATTGATGGCATTAAATATGATAAATATCCACCACCTGTAACATTAATCAAAGCAACTGAATTCAAGTGGGCAGAAAAGTTGCTTAATGAGGGTTCTATCCGTCTAAATTCGATTGAGTATTATGAAACCATAGAAAATCCTGAACTCGGCGATGTAAATGAAGGTAAAGGAATGCTTCGACTAAATGGGCATCTAATGCAAACAGGATCAGTTAATGAGGTTTTCATATGGTGTAGTGCTTTACCTGGGACTTCGGCATCTATTTTGAAAGAAATCGACCCCTCATATGACACAATGATCTGCATAACTGATGTGGTAGAGTTTACAAAAAGAATTTTTTCTGCCCTGAAAGATTATGGTTACAGATGGCTACCTTGGCGTGGTCAGGTTACATACAACCGAGACATCGAAGTCTCAAAAAAAACGCTCAACAACCAAGACTGGCAATTCAACATCTTTCAGAAGAGTGCAAAGCACAAGCATCAGAGAGAATACAGGATGTCTTTTACCAATGTATCTGTACAGAGAAAAAAAGAGAAATGGATTGATATATCTATGGGCTATTCCGGTGATATAATGACGATAGAAAAATAATTACAGGGTAAACCAAGTTCCATGAGGCACTTGGCGGCCTTATAGGTTAGTCTGTTTCTGCATATGTTTACCCGTGGTGTGCTGGTTCAATCATTTCAAAATCAAATAATCAATATATTTTACATGCCATACTTGTTGATTTGTAAGAGAAAGAAATAACGGACCTACCCAAAGATTAATATCAACGTTAAACTTTCAGCACCTTGTATCCAAGTATCAGAGACATTATTTCACTCATTCTTTTATGAATCAGAAAATTTTGTCGATATACATCAAGACAGTTTTCCATCAACTCTGTAGCTTCATCGGCACATAAAACAGATATATCCTTGAGTTTGTCCATTCCTTGATCAATTTTCTCTTGAAGTGATCTCCCCACTTTTATTTGCTCACGCAAATAGATAACCTTGTCATCATCGAATGTCTTGCGTTCTATTAATCTCTCCATTCCCCTGACCATCGATTCATTAGCTTCCTTCATAGTGCTGAAGTTCTCTTTCAGCATTTCCAGAAGTTTATCTAATTCTGTTAATTTGATGTTGTCCATATTATGATTTCTTCGATCCACATCGATAGGTCAGATCTTTTATATTGAATCAGGCACGGATTGTAAAGTTAATCCTGAGTAACCGTGGATCAGCGGATGGGGCAGGTAACCATGAGGGCAGGGGAGATCATCCGAAATAGGCCCCATTATGGCCGTTGTTCATAGTGTTATTCAAAGCTCCCTTGATCTATTTTCGCAAAGGTTTCTGCAGAACCGTTGGGGTCTTGACCACAAAATTTTTCCCAAATATTTGTAACTAAAACACTCCTTCCTGAGGTCCATTTCTTTGATAATTCCATTGGTATGTTGTATTATAACCAAAAATCTGCAGGGAATTTCCTTTAATGCTGAAAAAATATAGATATTCCATCCTTACCAAACCAATGCTTTTTCTCTTTTATTTTATCATCCGCATATACTCGTGGACATTTCGACTCCATATAGAAAATGAGAAGGAGTGGATGGACCATCTAAAGGGTGGAGGATCCATTTTGCTCTGTTGTTGGCATCAACAATTTTTTTCAGCGATCCGGCACTTTAAATCCTACGAATCTTTGCAGCCTTCATTGATGATCAGTAAAAGCAAAGATGGGGACATCATTGCTAAGATCGCAGAATATTCTGGATGGACTATTGTTAGGGGATCCTCTTCCAAAGGCGGGGTCGAAGCTTTAAAAGGAATGATCGAAAGATTGGAGCAAACAAGACTTGCCGGTCATATCGTGGATGGTCCGAGAGGCCCATCCGGTGTCGTCAAAGCTGGAGTGATCAGCATTGCCCGGGCCACTCATGCAAGGATTGTCCCTTTTTAACCTCAGCAGACAGGGCATGGTATTTCAACAGCTGGGACAGGTTTATGATGCCAAAACCATTTGCAAAAGTGACCTTGCATTTCGGAAATATGATCGATCTGGATACACCCGGTGTAGAGCAGGATTTTGAAGCCCAAAGATGCCGATTGGAATCAATCATGCTTCCAAGATTAATTCATGATAAACATTTCAATCAGTAGTACTCTATGCGACCAAATAGCTGATCGGCCTCTTATCTACCAACTGCCAAGTAAAACAAAGATTATTCTATCAATTCCATAGTGCAACGCCTCTTTTTTTTCATGGAGGCTGCATTGAATATCGTTCTTATAGCTTGGATCGTACGTCCTTTCTTTCCGATTATTTTTCCAATATCTTCCTTGGCTACCTTTAGCTCGATCACAGAAGTGTTCTCCCCTTTTATTTCTGTGACCGCGACTTCCTCTGGTTTATCCACTAGTGCCTTCGCTATGTATATAGTCAAATCCTTCATCCCGACTCACCAACCTTCCAGACTCAAAGAAGATACTCGATATAGCCATGCCTGACGAAGTAATTGTTTCCTGAACCAATCAAGTTAGATCAGAAAAGCTATAATATAACGAAATAACAGCGAAACTTTATATTAGGTTACCCCCTTAAAAGATTATGGTCAAGGATTTTCCGATGACCTGCTTCAACTACTAAGTTGCGAACACGATCTTACTTGAGCATTGTAGCTGTGCCTGGGGGGAACGGTGGTGTCTATTGATAAGTGCTGACATAACTCCTGCCTGTAACTCACAAAACATCAATCTCGCTATTATATCTATGGATTGAGTGCCTCCTTTGGGTTGTATTTTCTAGTCAAAATCATTCTTTTCTGATCAAGAGCATCTTCAAAGTTTATTCTGGACATTGGACGGATATAATAAAGTTTGACCTTTGGCTAATATAGCATACTATGAATTTTACCATTCATCATGTGTCCTGTTTATACGCAAGTAATTCGGCAGTACACATGAAAAGTTTGGAAAGACATTTAAAGCGCAAAGGATAGCCACCATGCTCTTTAGGGTCATGGTGGTTTTTTTCTTTCTGCCATAGTCGCGATCCGACTGTGAAAATATATGAGAAAGGAGTAATCCAGTTATGTCAGAAGGTAAAGTCAGGTGGTTTAATGAACACAAAGGCCATGGATTCATCGAAACGGATGAGGATGGTGATTTATTTGTTCATTACGAGTCCATTAAAACGGATGGATTCAGGACGTTACATGAAGGGCAGCATGT
>JBEKJA010000022.1:0-14417 GCA_050011475.1 Syntrophales bacterium | reverse complement strand
TCCTGCTGTCGAATATTCTGCTTCTCCTCATCAGAGAGAATGAGGCTCTTTGTTTTTTCCATGATCAGATCTAAAGTACTCTTGATCTCGGCCATTGATCCATCTCTTTCCGGAAGTTGTTTTACGAGGCTCCTTTGCAGTCCAATGCACCTCGACCGCGTCCGGCCGTTTCTTCATGGACCATGACGCTGCCTTTGAACGTCAGGACATAAATGACATCGCTGCCGCCGCAGTTATAATACCATTTTTCACCGTTGTGTACACACTATGCCTTACGGCAGTCAAACTTTTTATTGCCATGAACCCTATGCCTGTTACCGTAACGGCACTTTTCCTTTCCGGTGGGCTTTCCACATTCTATCAACACTTTTTCTTTTGTATCTCCGTTACCAAAAAGGTAGTTACCGTAACGAAAAGCGAAACATTCACCATCTATCCATAATATAAGAAATGTGATACATCACAACATGAAATAAGAACTAAAAATACAACGATTTTTCATAAAGTTTCCACAGATGGTATTTTTTGAGCCCGGATCATGATCTCACTTGGGAAAATGATTTGCAGGACGTTGAACATATGTAATAAATGACGGATTGTATCAACGAGTGTTTTGCAGGTGAATCGCTTTGGAGGGTGGTATCGGTATCATGTCCATGATATATAAAAAACTTAGGACCGGATTACTCCAGGCGCTTGGATTGGTGATTCTGGGAGTCGTCTCAGGGATTGTCATAAACACTTTGCGTCCCGATGCCATCTTCTGGTTCGGTAATCCGGCAGCCGGTCATCAGAGCCGGGAGATTACACTTGAGGAGGCCCGGGATCTCTATAAGGGCGGACATGTATTTTTCCTTGATGCGCGGGATTCCTGGAGTTACAAGGAAGGTCACTTGCCCGGGGCTGTTCATTGTCCGCCGGATGAAATTGATCGTCATCTGGCCAGCATCGTGCCACGCCTGACCGACAGTACCACCTTTGTGACTTATTGCGATGGAGTAGAATGCCATCTCGGAGCGGAGTTGGCCGCTTCGCTGAAAAAGCGGGGGATCAATGATGTCCGGGTTCTCTCCAACGGTTGGAGGCTCTGGTTGAATGCAGGATACCCGGTGGAAAAGGAGAGGCCGTGATTCGACGACTATATGATATTCTATCATCACCGGCTTTGTCCCTTGTTTTAAGGTTATTTCTGGGAGCGATGTTCCTGTATGCAGGATCAGTGAAGATGATCGATCCGGCAGGATTTGCCAAAGCTGTGGCAAACTACCAGATTCTTCCCGGTTACCTTGCTTCAATCGTTGCCGTGGTGCTCCCCCCAACAGAGATTCTGGTTGCATTGAGCCTGCTCCTTGGCTGGTGGATTAAGGGCGGTGCATTCCTTGCAACAGGTCTCCAGGGTATTTTCTCCGTGGCATTGGTCCTGAGTCTTATACGGGGTCTCAATATAGACTGCGGCTGTTTTTCAACATCTCCGGGTGTCGGTACGATCACATGGACTTATCTGATTCGTGATTATCTCTTGATGGCGGGATCTCTACAGATCCTCTTCTTTGACAGCCGATATGGATCAATCGGACGATCGTTCAGGCTGAAATAACTGAGATGCCATCCTTAATGGTCACCCTGAAATTATTTCAGGGGCTCTTCTTTTATACAGATCCTGAATCAAGTTCAGGATGACAAAGTGGGGTTTTCAGGATGACAAAGGTAGATGGAAAAGATTCAAAGATGATTTTTATGGAAAAAGGCCTTATTCTCAAACAGAAAAATAGAATCAACCGGTGTCTGTCCTGCGGCACAACGGAAAACATGATACGCAGGAAGTATTGCTCTGTAGATTGCCGCCGCAGGCTCATGCAGAAGCTTGATATGAGAACCGGTCTGATCCGGGCTTTAAACGTCCGTTATGCAACTTTCTATTTCACGGATGCACTGATCATGATGGACGTATTGCTGTATGGAGACATGGAGGTCTTCTGTTTCAGTTACCCGCGTTCACCTGGCAGGAAACCTGCCGAGGACTTCAATGCGATGGCGAACGTTCTTGGCAATATCTGGTGGATAGAGCAAAAACGAACTAGTAAGAGATATCTTGCTTCACGCCGGGTCCTGGCAGAAGCGGTCAGGAAGGAAGCCCCGATTATATCGGTCAGGCCATTGCAGGTGTTCAGCCCTGCAGTTGCAGAAACATCCCTGAATTACCTCGAATTGAGGCGCTCCGACCTTGGCTCTCCGGAATTGAGCCGCATTGTCAGGCAGGCTTTTCGCAGACGGGTGATGAAATGCCATCCGGATCTGGGCGGCGATGCCCTGACCTTCCGAAAGGTGCGTCAGGCTTATGAGGATTTAATGGGATGGTTGCGCAATCCCGTGTATGTCCGAAAAAGAGGTTTCCCCGATAAATGGTTCTACGACGGGGAAAAAGATAAGTGGACCCAGCCTTTTCCATCCATTACCAAGTCCAGGGCCCGATAATCCATTGAATATGTATATCCTGTTTGATACGGTCAGGGAGGTCCAGGAAGGCTTGTATGATTAAAAAAGCCGGATGAAGCACCATTGAAGCGGGCTTCATCCGGCTTAAAAGTTTTATGTCCTCTTATTTATATTTCAGCATCGCATCTCAAGCAGCGGCACGCTTCCTGAATAGCCATCTCCCTGAGAAAGCCAAACTCAACTTCGTCGAAAGTCAGCTTTCTTTCTGCCGCATGCAGTTCGGGCATTGCGATTTGAGGCTCATCCTTCGTCTCCTCATCAATAACAAGCGGGATATCAATGACTTCCTCGGGCGGCTCTACATAAGCAGGCTCCCCATTAGCTGCCCGAATATCCGCATCGATATCTCTGGCGGCCTGATGGCCGGCAGCAACCGCGCCAATGACTGTATCGGGACCTGTTACCGCATCGCCTCCGGCATAGAACCTGGAGTTCGTGGTGCGGGACTTGCTGCCCTTATCAAGATCGAATGATGCCCACTTGTTGACGCTTACTCCGCTATCTTTCGGAACGAAAGACATATCCGACACCTGTCCGATCGCAGCAATAACCGAATCCACTGCCAGGGTAAACTCCGATCCTTCTATCGGAATAGGCCGCTTCCGGCCACTGCGGTCAAAATCACCAAGCTTCATCTTCTGACATTTAATGCCGGAAATCTTTCCGTTGCCGCCCTCTATCTTCAAAGGTGCAACAAGGTATTGAAACTGGACGCCTTCCTCTTCGGCGGCCTTGATTTCCTCCTCGGCAGCAGGCATGTCCTTCCTTTCCCTTCGGTATAATATGGTGACATCCGCACCAAGCCTCAAGGCAACGCGGGCTGCATCAATGGCGGAATTTCCACCACCGATGACGGCAATCCTGTCTCCAAGGGATTTGTTGCCCTTCAGCCATGCATTTTCATTCGCATTGAAATCCCTGAGGAATTCCACACCGCCATAAACACCGGGGAGGTCTTCGCCCGGTACATCCATCTTCTGGCTCTTATGGGCACCAGGTGCCAGGTAGATGAAATCATAGTCGTCATGAATCTGTTTGAAAGAGATGTCCTTTCCGATACGGATGCTGCATCGGATTTCTACACCAAATGCCCTGATATCATTGATTTCCTTCTCTATGATATCCCTGGGCAGACGGTAGGCCGGAATAGCCCAGCGAAGCATTCCGCCCGGTTCGGAGAGTTCTTCAAATACTGTAACCTTATAGCCGCGGACAGCCAGATCGCGAGCTGCGGTCAGGCCTGCGGGTCCGGCACCAACAACGGCGATTTTCTCCTTGCGGGAGATCGCTGGGGCTTCGATCTTCGGATGCGGAACGGCATCCGTAATAAACCTTTTCAGAAATTTGATGGCAATCGCTTCATCCATTTTGCCTCTTCGACACTTGGACTGGCACTTGTGATCGCAGACCCTTCCGCAAATGGATGGGAAGGGGTTTGTTCGAAGAAGCACTTTGTATGCATCTTCGTAACGTTCAGTGCGGATCAGGGCAATGTAGGACGGGATATCCATCCCGATGGGACAGGTGTTCTGGCATGGCGATTTAAACAAGGCCGAGCATACTGAAGCGACGCATTTGCCGTCACGGATATGGGATTCGTATTCATTCCGGAAATATCTGATCGTGCTGAGGATGGGATTGGGAGCCGTCTGGCCAAGCCCGCACAGGGAAGCGTCCTTGATGACGGAAGCCATCTGTTCAAGCAGCTCGATGTCTCCCTCTTTCCCCTTGCCCTGGGTAATGTTCGTCAGGATCTCGAGCATCCGTTTTGTGCCTTCCCGGCATGGTGTACACTTTCCGCAGGATTCATCTTGGCAGAAGTCCATGAAGAAGCGGGCCATATCGACGGCACAGGAATCCTCATTCATAACGATGAGACCGCCGGAGCCCATGATGGCTCCTAATTCCGTGACTCTTTCGTAATCCACCTCAGCGTTCAGATGCTGAATGGGGATACATCCTCCGGAAGGACCGCCAAGCTGAGCGGCCTTGAATTTTTTGCCTTTGGGAATTCCACCGCCGATGTCATAGACGATGGTGCCCAGGGTCGTTCCCATGGGAACTTCAACCAGGCCGACGTTGTTGACATCTCCTGTGAGGGCGAATACCTTCGTTCCCTTGCTCTTCTCCGTTCCCACGCTGGAGAACCATTTCGCGCCCCGAAGGATGATCTGGGCCACATTCGCGAAGGTTTCGACGTTGTTGAGAACGGAAGGCTTCTGCCAGAGACCTGCTACGGCGGGGAAGGGCGGCCTCGGTCTCGGCATGCCGCGCTTTCCTTCGATGGATGTCATCAGGGCGGTTTCCTCACCGCAGACAAAGGCCCCGGCTCCCTGATAAATCTCAAGATCGAAGTCGAATCCGGTGCCAAGAATGTTTTTGCCAAGAAGTCCCGCATCGGTTGCTTGGGCGATGGCGACATTCAGACGATGAATCGCCAGGGGATATTCAGCCCGGCAATAGATATAGCCATGATGGGATCCTATGGCTTTGGCAGCGATAACCATGCCTTCCAGCACGGCGTGCGGATCAGCCTCCAGTACGCTGCGGTCCATGAACGCTCCCGGGTCTCCCTCATCGGCGTTGCACAGGACATATTTAACATCCCCCTTTGACTGTGAGGCGAATTTCCATTTCAATCCGGTTGGGAACCCGGCTCCGCCCCGCCCCCGCAGACCCGAATCGAGGACCTCCTTAACAATCTGTTCCTGAGTCATTTCCGTGAGCGCCTTGGCCATGCCTGCATAGCCGTCACGGGCGATATATTCTTCGATCTTTTCCGGATCGATAAGCCCCCGGTTTCTTAAAACGCGCAGGTCCTGCAATGCGAAGAAGGGAATTTCCTGCATGGTGGGAATGATCGCTTCCGTTGTGGGCTCCCTATAAAGCAGCCGCTGCAGGATTCGACCCTTGACCAGATGCTCTTCAACGAGTTCAGGGACATCCTCAGCCTGGATCAGCATATAGATGACGCCTTCCGGATAGACGACCATAATGGGACCCATGGCGCAGAACCCGTTGCAGCCTGTTTCGACGAGCTTGATTTCCTCGGCAAGCCCCCTTTTATTAAGCTCCGCCAGCAGGGCTTTCTTGACATTCATGCTTCCTGAAGCATGACAACCCGTTCCCCCGCAGAGCAGTAAGTGTGAACGAAATACCTTCATTTTGGGTATGAACCTCCTTCTGAGAGTGTCTATTTCACAATTTCAGAACCCCTAGCAAGCACAAAGGGAGTTTGGATCTCCCCTTCGAGAACATGCCGCTTGAAGACCTGACGCATCTTGTTAGGATTCATATATTCGTATTTGATGGGTTCCTGACCGACCACTTCCACTGTGACGAGTGGTTCACGGCTGCAGAGGCCCATACATCCGGATGTCGTAACGATGACATCGTCGACACCGGCTTCTTCAATTTCGTGCATGAGTGAATCCATAACCTCTTTGGCGCCTGAAGCTATTCCACAGGTTCCCATATGAACCGTAACTTTAACCCTCCGTTCTCCATCCCGAAGGGCTGTTTCAGAGTGCACGCGTTCCTTGATCTTTTTCAAATCGTCTATGGTCAGTTTTGCCATGATGATCCACCTCACTTCCTTATTGAGAATATTGGTTTAAAATATCTTTGACCTTGGCAGGTTTGACCCGGCCATGGACATCGTTATCGACAACGACTACTGGACCCAATCCGCACGCTCCAAGGCATCGGACGGTTTCGTATGTGAACATCCGGTCCGGTGTCGTTTCACCTTCCTTAATTCCGAAGATCTTCTCGACCGTGTCGGCGATGGCTTTACCGCCGCGGACATAACAGGCGGTTCCCAGACAGACCCTGACTGTATGCCGGCCTCGGGGAGTCATCGTGAAGAAAGAATAGAACGTCACCACTCCGTATACTCTGCTGAGGGGAAGGTTCAATCCCCTGGCTATTCTTCTTTGGATAGGCGTGGGCAGAAATTCAAGGGCAACCTGGGCTTCTTCCAGAGCGGGAATCAATCCGCCCGGTTTGCCCTTGTAACGTTCAATAATCTCGTCGAGCTTTTTAATCTGCTCTGCAGTGAATTCCTTGAGCAGTTCATCCATTTCAGTTTTCATTCCATTATCCTCCGTATGGAGCTTTTTACTTTGCCATTTTTTTGTATATTATGCATGGGATTTGATGTCCTGTAATCCTTCCTGAACATTCCTTCTTATAAATTTGAGAACCTCCATATGATTGATGGGAATATCCTCCAATTCCTTCCGTATATCCCTCGTATCCATTATGTACCGGCCATGGGAAGTGCAATGACTGTATATAAAATCAACTTCAGGATTTCCCGCAACCAAAGTTACAAGAACTCCGGAGATGTCACCGAGCGGCTGTCGGTCTATATGAAAGAGTCCGAAATCCACATGGACCCTGGTACCCAGGGCCATGGTCGACTCAATGGAGAGCCGGCCTCCGGTTCTTTCCGCTGCGTCTTTCAGCAGAGGCAGGCCCAATCCCACCCGGCGTACTTTCTTTGTCGTATAGAACGGATCCAGGGCTCTTGCAAGAACTTCAGGGCTCATACCGATTCCATCATCTGAAATTTCCATGCTGAGGATGTCCCTTGTTTCATCTTCCACGATGGTGATAAATACGGTCTTTGCACCCGCGCGGGTTGAATTTTCGGCAATATCGAGAATATGAAGAGCGAGTTCGAGCATCCTCATTCCTCGATGTAACGTCCGGCCTGTTTTTGAAAAGCCAGCTTCAGCTCAGCGATGGTCCCTCCGGCCATATGGATCCGGGTCCATTTCCTGCCAATATCAGTAATGAAGTGAGCATCGGATGATGTAACCATCGACCAGGATTCCAGCTCTGGGAAACGCTGCCTGGCGTCACGGATATCTGCAGTACGGGACACTTCCACGGCATCGAACGGCATGTCAGGTCCGATAAATCCAAGCTGGCTGATCACGCTGAAACTTGGGCGGTCAACATGCGAAGCTATTGCCGCACCCCCGAGGCGATGAATATGATCAATAATCTGCTGGATGCTCAAGGACGTGGCACCTATCAGCAGATGTTCATTGAATCCTTCAACTTCATCATGCTCATTTACAATAGGCTGATATCCGAATACATCCTCATTGTTCAGGCCCGTCAGATGATCGTAAACGACCTTCTGCAGGTCCTGTAGAGGTTCCAATCTATCAAAGAGCGCTAGAACATGGACTTCTTCCTGCGAGGTGATTTCCATGCCCGGCAGGATCGTCAGCGGTTTCCCTTCGGCCAGCCTGAGGATATATGGGACGTTTTCTGAGGCGTTATGATCGCAAATGGCGACTATGTCGAGCTTCTCTTCCAGGAAACGTCTGACCACGGCTCCGGGGTACATATCCAGATCAGCGCAAGGAGATAGACACGTATGAACGTGCAGGTCGCATCGCATCGCCTTGAGCATGATCTTCTATCCAGGAAAAAAATAAAAAAAGACCATATTCCCCATGGTCTTTTGGTCTTACGAAGCCGGATCACCGCCTTTAAGCTTCAGTATTTCATATATTTTCCCAATCGTTTCAAAACTGGACAAATTTGAGACGAGGATGGGGATATTTTCCTGTTTTGCTTTCTCGAGCGTTTCATCGGCAGGCTCGCAGCCCTGAACCAGAACGATACCGGCATGGTCTTTCAGGCTGGACACCGCGATGATGTTTTGATGCGTCTGTCGGGTTATCCAGAGGTCACCTTCCCTGCTATGGGCCATCACATCGCTGAGGAGATCGCCCACATATCCGCCATTGACCGGGGTGTTCAGTTTTTCTTCGCTGCAAAGAACCTTCAGGTCCAAAGCTTTGGCAATTGTCTTCAAATCCAAGCTTTATTATACCTTAAACCCTGCCTCCGGGAAGGTCATTCTCCGTGAAGATGATCATCTGGAGGTAGGTTCCTTTATTGATATCCGATGATATATAAAATACATCGGAAAAGTTTTTGATATTGCTCAAACCCATACCGGCCCCAAAGCCCATTTCCCTGATCCTCGTCGTCGCTGTGGAATATCCCTCCTGAAGGGCAAGGTCTATATCGGGTATGCCGTCTCCTTCATCAATGACATCAATGATAGCCCGGTCTTTTGCAACTCTCAGACGGATAAATCCCGTTCTCGCATACGAAACAATATTAATTTCCGCCTCGTATGCTACCAGGGCTACACGCCGTATGGATTCCCGGGGAAAGTCAACGTCTTTGAGAATAGCCTTGATCCTGCTCGATACCTTCCCCGCATTGTCAAAATTTCCTCCCGCAATGACAAAGTATTCGTCAATGAGGGAATTTTCAAGCTCGGGCACCACTTGTTTCAACCTTTTCCACACATCCTCTGATGCCCTTGGCATATAATTTTCCAGCCGTATCGAACAGGATACGCTTGGTTGCCAGGATGGGTATTTTCAGCTCTTCTGCCAGTCGTATGGTTTCAAGAGGCGGTTTTTTACCACGCACTATGAGAATGGCGGCGATGTCAAGGACGTCTGAAGTCCTGATGACCTGCGGATTGGTGAGGCCTGTGATGAGAAGACTTCCTGATTTTGCGAAGGCCAGCACGTCACTCATCAGGTCTGCACCGAAGGCTGTGGTGATCTCCATATCCATTTGATCCTCTCCGACAATTATATCAGCCTCCACTATTTCCTGTATATCGCGAAGGGTCACCGTCAACTCCTTGGGAAAAAGTCAAGATATGGGAAAAATTTAGCGAATTCAGCTTTTCTTATCCCGACGAGCGACTACCATAGGCGGTCAATCATGTCAATATATTTGATGGCTTTGTCAGATGAATGACAGCGGCAATAAAAACTATCCTCCGGTAAAGTGTTTATGATAGACAGCTTATCATTATTGCGTAATTGGAAAAGAGTCCGGCCAACAAATATAAGGGAAAATGGACCACCTCGTTGACACTTATCTGAATGTTCTGGCTGTGGAAAGGGGAGCATCTCCCAATACCATGGAGGCGTACAGCCGTGATTTGTCGCGGTTTGTACGATTTTTGGCCGAACGGAGCATCCATAATCCTGAACAGGTTGGCACCGAGGATATCCTGGCGTTTTTAACCTGGCTGAGGGAGACAGGTTTGACCCCGGTATCCTCGAACCGATGTCTGGCTGCAATTCGGGCCTTCTATAAATTTCTTTTGAAAGAGCAGAAAATAACGAGAAATCCCATCGCCATGGTGCAGCGGGCCAAGGTCTGGATGCATCTCCCGGATACCCTGAGCCGTGAGGAAATGAACCTTCTTCTCTCGCAGCCGGGGGGGGCGACACCGGCTGCTGTCCGGGATTCGGCGATGTTTGAACTCATATATGCCACAGGAATGAGGGTTTCCGAACTTCTCGGCTTACGAATGGGAAGCATCAACTGGCAGGTAGGATACGTGACCGTATCAGGCAAAGGGAACAAGGAGCGTGTTGTACCTGTCGGAAGGGTTGCTTATGACAGCGTGCAGCGTTATGTCCAGGAAGCGAGACCGGTGTTTCTAAAGGAAATAAAAAGGATGGACGTACTTTTCCTGAACCGGAAAGGGGAGTCCATGACCCGCCAGGGATTCTGGAAAATTGTCAAGACATACGCACGATTGGCAGGCTTGGAGAAGAAAGTTCATCCTCATACATTCCGGCATTCTTTTGCCACCCACCTTCTTGAAGGAGGGGCTGACCTGCGCTCGGTGCAGTTGATGCTTGGTCACGCCGATATAGCCACAACGCAAATTTATACCCATGTAACAAGGGATATGCTACGGGAAATTCATAGAAAGTACCACCCCAGGGGTTGAATCCGGGGCAATTGTAAGAGTAAGGAGATCATGGGGAGTGAAGTACAGGTTTGCTTTGCGCAGTATTATCGCTTTTCCCGTAGCTCTTGTCATCGTATTGACAGCATTGGCGGTTTCCCTGCATGTTTTCAAGCCCGCTGTGCTTTCCCAACTATCCAATGCCGCAATGCGTGTCAGGGGAACCGTTTCTTATCTTATCATGCATACCCCTCCTCGCTGGTATTATGTCGATGGAGAAAGAAACGGTATGGAATTCAGGCTGTATCGCGCGGAATCTTTTCAAGTGACCTATCGGGATGAATTCGTTCTGCGGTCCGTATCGACCGACGTCCCCTTCGATCGAGGCATATCTGCGGACCTTGAAGGCGTGACAGGCAGGCAGCGCATCGACAAACCCATACGGGGAATAGACCTGATCGATCAGGCAATGGCCTCGGGAAGACCCGGTATTGAAACCGGTGTCGTATGGGATTATCGGATCGTCATGCGATATAAAGGTGAGATGATCGGTGTGGCGCCCATAAAGCTTGTGATTTCACCCCAGGACTGGCTGAGATATGCCAGAGGGGCAGGGGATACCCGTGCGCGGGTATCACAGCTTCAGCGTGCCGTTTCAATGAATCCGAATGATACCGGCATCCGGAAAATGCTCGCTGCGCTTCTGAACCAGGCAGGTCAGCGAAAAAAAGCCGCAGCCCAGTATGAGGCCGTCCTTTCGGTCAAACCCGGCGATGAGGCTGCCCTGAGTGAGCTCCTATCGATTTATATGGCTGTTCATGATTATGGAAAAGTCATCCAGATATCCCGCCGCATACTTCAATTGCATCCCGACGATCCCGCCATACTTGCAAAGAGAGGATTCGCTTATGGTGCAATGGGCTTCTGGGATAATGCCATTTCCAACTATGAGATGTCTCTAAAGGGTGATCCGCAGAATGAGACGGTTCGGCTCAATCTTGGGGAAGCGTATGAAAGGGGAAGGCGTTTTTCAGAAGCGGTCAGGCAGTATCGCCTTGTGCTGAAGGAGAATCCCCGCTCCATCCAGGCCTTATCCGCCCTTGGGGGGGCATCGCTTAAAAGCGGGAATACCCGGGATGCAATCGATGCATATCGTGAATTGGTCAGGAGCCAGCCCCAAAATGCGGCAGCTCATGCCAATCTTGGCCTTGCGTATGGTGCAGCCGGCTCATCCAAAGAAGAGATTGCATCCTATCGAAAGGCCATTGCCCTGAATCCAGGCGACCCGGTTGTTCACTTCAATCTGGGTGTTGCCTATGAAAAGTTGAAGATGGAGAAAGAGGCTGCCCAGGCCTACGGCAGGGCGCTCAAGTTACGGCCGGATGATCTTGAATCTGCAGAGCGCCTGGCAGACCTTGAGTTTCGTGCCGGGCATTACAACAGTGCCGCCGACCTTTTCCAGAAGGTTGCGGCATCATCGCCCCGGAAGGCATACGTTTATGCAAAGCTTGGATTTGCCTGTGGGGAACTGAAACAATATAAGCTGTCAGCGGAAAGTTATGAAAAAGCCCTGAAATATGGCAATAAAGATCCGCAGATACGATACAATCTTGCGTATTCCTATGAAAAGATCGACCATATGCGTGATGCTTCAACAAACTATGAGAAGTATGCCGCAGTGAAGCCTACAGCTGAAGTGCTCAATAAGGTCATCAACAGGGCAGTGCAGGAAAAAAATTATGATAAGGCACTGAAATATTACATGAAGTTAAAAGAGATCCAACCACGAAAGGCAGCGGTGTATGAAGGAATTGCCCATATCTATGGCCTGAAGGGGGATATTGACCGGGAAATCAACTATTACAGCCAGTGTCTGCGTTATGACCGTGAAGACGCGAATGTATACGAAAATCTTGGAGCTGCATATGAAAAGAAAGGGATGTATGCGGACGCGCTTGAATCATACAGACATGCACTGGAGCTTGATCCCGGATCGAATTTAGCTGCACGAAGGTATCCCCAGGTGAAAATTCTCCTGCTCAAGCAAAGAACGAAGCCGTAACATCAGGGGGACGTTCGGCATCATCAAGAGAGGGAATGGATCATGAGAAAAACAAAAGCGATAGAGCTCAAGGGAATCACGATTGGAGGTGGAGCACCGTTTGTCCTGATAGCCGGTCCCTGTGTTATCGAAGATGAAAATTTGACTCTCGACATAGCGGCGGGTTTAAAAAAAATCACGGCGGACCTCGGCATTCCCCTGATCTTCAAAGCTTCGTATGACAAAGCGAATCGAACATCCGGGGATTCCTTCAGGGGTCCCGGTCTTGCCCGTGGGTTGGCCATTCTTCAAAAAGTCAAGGAAACCACCGGTCTGCCGGTTCTTTCCGATGTCCATCGGTTTGAAGAGATCGTGCCAGCGGCTGCAGTACTGGATATCATGCAGGTCCCCGCGTTTCTTTGCCGCCAGACAGACTTCATCGCAGAGGTTGCGCGCCACGCCTGCGTGGTGAATATCAAAAAAGGGCAGTTTCTCGCCCCATGGGATGTGATCCATGCGATCCGCAAAGCGGAAGCGGCAGGAAACAACCGGATAATCATCACGGAGAGAGGTACAAGTTTCGGCTATAACAACCTGGTTGCCGATTTCCGCTCTCTGCCGATAATGAGGGAGTTCGGCTGCCCCATTATCTTTGATGCGACTCACAGCGTGCAACGGCCTGGCGGTGCCGGCTTTGCATCGGGCGGCGACAGGGAAATGGTACCGAGTCTGTCGCGCGCAGCAGTGGCAGTTGGTGTCGATGGCCTGTTCTGGGAAGTGCATCCGGATCCTGATTCCGCTCTTTGTGACGGTCCGAATTCCCTGAAGCTTGGAGACATTTCCGGTCTGCTTCACCTGTTGAAAGATATGGATCGAATGGTAAAGAATACAAGTACTGTATTAAAGTGAGAGGGATGGGTCGTATGAAATATTTTGAGCAACTGGACAAAGATTTGATCCGCAGACTGGAACACGTCAAACTCCTGCTGCTGGATGTTGATGGTGTTCTGACAGATGGACGAATTGTAATGGACAACCATGGCGGTGAAATAAAACACTTCGATGTGAGAGATGGACACGGCTTGAAGATGTTGATACAATTAGGCATTGATGTCGTCCTCGTAACCGGAAGAACCTCCGAGATTGTGGTGCACCGGGCAAAAGATCTTGGAATCAAGGAGGTTCATCAGGGGATCTGGAACAAGTTGGGAATCTTTGATGATGTCCTTGCGAGGCGAGGGTTGCAACCGGAAGAGGCTGCGTATATTGGCGATGATATTGTGGATGTGCCAATCATGCGGCGGGCAGGCGTTTCATTGACGGTAGCCGATGCCTCAGAACATGTCAGAGAGTTTGCAGATTATGTTGCGCGAAACCGGGGAGGTCGGGGCGCAGTCAGGGAAATATGCGAGATGATTCTTATGGCTAAAGGACTCTGGCGGGACATTGCTTTAAGGTATGAGCTTGGATGATTCTGTTTCTTTACATCCCGGATACCCGGTGGTATAAATAAGCCAACCCATTCGATGCCTTTTCAGAAGGGGCTCGCACGGGTTTTTTGGTTATGGTATTTTCTGGATGATATGAAGATTAAAAAAAAGACCCTGGCTATTAGCTTCGTTGTTCTACTTGTTCTTTCGGCAGTATCTGCGGTTCTGATTGTCAAGGGACAAAAAACGGTGAAACGGGGTCTCCTGAAAGTCATGTCGGAGCATGTGGACCTTCAGGTAAAGGATGTCGTATACACGGACGTTGGTGAATCGGGTGAGAAATGGGAGGTTCGTGCCAAAGAAGCCCGTTACATGAAGAGCGACAATCTCGCAATTTTCGATAATGTCCGGGCGACATTGATCATGGCCGATGGGAAAACCATGACACTGACCGGAGACGAAGGCAGGTTGAGGACAGATACAAGGGACATAGAAATTAAAGGAAATGTAATCGCTGTTTCAGCAAATGGAGACAGATTCCTGACCGATCAACTGGGATATTCACGCGAGAAGCAGGAAGTTTTTACTGATAAGGCGGTGACCATGGAAAGCGGCGGTATTCGAATCAAGGGAAAAGGCATGGTGCTATCTCTTCGTGACCATACCGTGAAGCTGCACTCTGAAGTGAACG
>JBEKJA010000021.1:0-14548 GCA_050011475.1 Syntrophales bacterium | reverse complement strand
TCATGATCTCAGGGAGACGGAGGCACTCTCTCCCGCTCGGGGGCCAATAATTGGGATCCGCAAGGAGAAGCGGCAATGGGAAAAAAGATGAAAGCTGAAAAAGGATACAAAATCTCGAAAACCGCCATCAATCCTTTCACTGGGGAAAAAGTACCAATTCAATCTGATTCTGAGTTTTCACCTGAAGCCCTTAAAGCCATGAAAGAGGCTCTTAAAAAGCCAAAAAAAATTGGTGATATAACAGAGGTTGAGATTTCAGACCTGATGATGCAAACCAATCTAACGCGCATAGAAGCGATACATGCGATCATTTATCAAAGAATGTATGAATCTAAAATAATTTCTGAGAGGGCCAGAAAGAGCGCAAGTGCGCCAAGAGGGTCAAATTGGTTTAATACGTTGCTTGGTCAAATGACAAAAAAACACCCTGCCTGGGGATGGAAGGAAATATGCGCTGCGCTGGAAAAGAAGGCTTTAAAAAATAGTAATGTAAATAACAGTATTTATGAAGTCGATGATGAATATGTCATATGGACCGATCAGAGATGAAAAGAACGAAAAGTAATCATAACAAGCCTACCTGCAATAATTTCAAGAAGAAAACATTTAAAATAGTGGAACCGATATAAACATAAAAATCAAGCCTTTAAACTCCCACCAAAAAAATTACAGAACCTTTTTTAAACACCAGCGCGCTAGTGTTAATTCTTTACTATAGGTTGTCATCAACTTTTAACAGGAGATAGCTTATGTATATTTCGAAACTCCGCATTTCCCGAGTGAGCGTTGGCCTGACCCAGGATAATATCCACTTTCAATATGCGTGAACTTTAAAAAGGAGATTGAAATGAATACAAAGCCATTAAAAAGAACAAAACCGGTTCAGAGGGGCGTGAGTGCGGTGACCTTTTTACCCATCGAGCAGCTTCATGCCAGTGCGGATAACCCCCGGTCTCATAAAGATAGCCAGATCAAAGCATTAGTTAAAAGCATTCAGGCCTTCGGATTTAATTTTCCGATTGCGACGGATGCTCAGGGAAACGTACTGGCTGGCCACGCCCGTCTGGAAGCTGCTCAAAAATTAGGCATGCAGAAGGTGCCGGTCATTTGTCTGGATCACCTCAGTGCCGAGCAAGCTAAGGCCTTCATGATCGCTGATAACCGGCTTTCAGAGATGTCATCCTGGAACGATCAATTATTGACCGTTCAGTTGAAGGAGTTATCCGCTGTCAACCTGGACTTTGATCTGGAAGCAACCGGTTTCTCGATTGCTGAGATCGATCTTCGGATTGAAGGAGCAGACGGAGATAGCAATTCTACCGATGATGAATTTCTTCCGAGCCCAGATGGCCCAGTTGTTACTCAATTGGGTGATCTTTGGTTGCTGGGGTCCCATCGACTCTTCTGCGGTAATTCGCAAGAGGCTCAGTCTTTTCAGCGTCTGATGAATGGTCAATCCGCTGGCATGGTAATTACGGATCCACCGTTTAACGTCAAAGTTAACGGACATGTCGGTGGTAAGGGAAAAATTCGTCACCGTGAATTCGCGATGGCCTCAGGCGAGATGTCTTCCCCTGAGTTCACACAATTTCTGCAAACTGCTTTTAGGCTACTGGTTCAGCATAGTTCCCAAGGATCGATCCATGCCATCTTTATGGATTGGAGGCACTTGCCCGAAATTATTGCTGCAGGTCAACAAACTTACAGCACTTTATTGAACCTTTGCGTCTGGGTGAAGAACCAGGCCGGGATGGGTAGTCTTTACCGATCCCAGCACGAATTGGTACTGATCTACAAGAACGGGAAAGCCCCTCATCAAAACAACGTGCAGCTGGGGCGCTTTGGCCGCTATCGAAGCAATGTCTGGCAGTATGGGGGTATCCAGGCCATGCGCCATGGAGAGGAGGGTGATCTATTGGCGATGCATCCAACGGTCAAACCCGTGCGCATGATTGCGGATGCCGTGCTCGATTGCTCGAAACGTGGCGATATCATCTTGGACCCTTTCCTGGGAAGCGGCACAACCTTATTGGCTACCCAACGTATTGGAAGGCACTGTTATGGCATGGAATTGGATCCCATTTATATGGATACAGCCATCCGCCGTTGGCAAAACATAACGGGTGAAGATGCGATTGATGCCGTGACTGGTAAGACCTTTACCCAGAGAGAAGCTCAGCTCCGTCGAGAACAAAAAAGTCAAGGAGGCAAACGATGACTAAGAAGATCAATCTGACTCCCAAAGAGTATGAAGTAGGCTTCCGTAAGCCCCCGAAGCAAACCCGCTTCGCCAAGGGTCAATCAGGCAATCCCCATGGCCGACCTAAAGGTCAACGCAATTGGGCTACTGTGCTTCATTCCATTCTGGAGCAAAAGGTCACGGTTGTTGAGAATGGTCGCAGCAAGGAAGTGACGAAGTTTGAAGCTGCAACGATGCAATTGGTCAACAGGGCAGCCGGAGGGGATTCACTGGCGCTCCGATTGCTACTCCAAATTGTTCCGAATATGGAAAATCAGCTTGCCAAGGCAGGTGCACCCCTTCTGAGTGACGAACAGGATAGAAAAGTACTGGCAGAGTTACTCAAACGGATGAGCGCCCCTGATATAGAAATCATTGGACCAGTATCTTCTAATGAATTTGGCAATACGGGAGGATCAGAATGATACATTTCTATATCCATGGTGATCACGGCGTAGCTCCCAAATCTTATGAAATGGCCGCTTTAATGCGTTTGGATTTGAGCAGCTTTATTAGCCGGTCATTTCAGGAACTCAATCCCCAAACGGAATATTTGCATAACTGGCATGTGGATCTGATTGCCTCCAAGCTTATGCAAGTCGAACGAGGTGAGATCACACGCCTCATCATTAACCTGCCACCCAGAAATCTCAAATCAATTTGTGCTTCGGTAGCTTTTCCAGCCTGGGTATTGGGCCGCAATCCTTCCAAGAAGGTCATATGCGCGAGCTATGCTTCAGAGTTGGCCATTAAACTTGCCATGGACTGTCGGCAGGTGATGCTATCTCCTTGGTACCAGGCAGTATTTCCTAGAACAAGGCTATCGGCTGCCCGAACAGCAGTTCATGATTTTACGACAACAGAGCGAGGGGGCCGAATGGCCGTATCAACCGGTGGGGGTATCACGGGTCGTGGAGGCGATATTCTGATTATTGATGATCCCCTGAAGCCTGATGAGGCCTTATCAGAGGTGACCCGCAAGAATATTAATGAGTGGTTTCATGGCACAGCTTATACCCGATTGGATTCGAAACGGCATGGAGCAATTGTGATCATTATGCAACGCCTGCATTTGGAAGATCTGGTAGGTTATGTGAAAGAAATGGGTGGATGGGAAATTATTAACCTGCCGGCAATCGCCGAAGAAGACACTGAAATTAAATTTGAGACGATTTGTGGTCCACGAAAGATTATTCGATTAGCAGGCACGGCCCTGCACGCTGAGCGGGAGTCATTGGAAACCCTGGCATCGATCCGAGCCAATATGGGTGAATTTCGGTTTTCCGGTCAGTACCAGCAGTCGCCCGTTCCCATCGGTGGTGGGCTCATTAAGACAGATTGGATCAAAACGTATGAATTATCAGAATTGCCGCCCTCCTTTGAAATGTTGGTTCAAAGTTGGGATAGCGCGAGCAAGGATCATAATTTTGCCGATTTTTCCGTTTGTGTGACCTTGGGCCTCAAAAATAAAATGATTTATGTCCTGGATGTGCGCCGGGCACGTATGGATTTTCCAACCTTAAGACGGACTGCCATTGAATTGGCTCATCAATATAGACCCCATGCCATTCTGGTGGAAGATGCTTCATCCGGTATTCAGCTGGCGCAAGACCTAAAAGAGCAGAGGATTTATTCGGTGAAGCCTATCAAGCCTCAGGGTGATAAACAAACTCGATTATTCGCCCAGTCAGGTCTTTTTGAATCCGGTGTTGTTCGTGTTCTCAAAGAGGCGCGTTGGGTGACAGATTTTGTACACGAGCTCACTTCTTTCCCCTTTCATAAGTTTGATGACCAGGTCGATGCAATCAGCCAGGGATTAGCTTATTTACGTGAACGTTTGGATGAACCTGGAGGAATGTATGCCTATATGCGACAGCTGTATGAGGAGAAACACGGGCTGGGATTAGGAAACTCTGTATAAATTATGGATGCAAGTGGTTGAGATAAGAGGATCCATTATTTGACATAACTATTGTAAGAGTGCGAGCAGCAATACCGACACACATAATGCCTAATGATATTGCACTAGTTTACATAGTGCCCATTATACGACGTGTGGCTATTGTGCAATGTGCAGGGTTTTAGGCCAGTGAACAGACGTTAAGCCGTGGGGGTAGCGCAAACTAGGGCGTGATCCTGAGATATTTGAACAATACGGGGAGATTAAGCAAAAAACGATGTTTTTACGAAGGAAGCAGAATCGCACTTTGAGACTTGCCGAAAAGGCAGGAAAAGTTTATATGGGTGCTGAAACCCTCTCTTAGCTTTTGATCCAATTTGTCCGAAACCATTTGAAGACATACACTATTAAAAATATGCACATCAGATCATAATTCTGTTATCAGGTGCATGCGGATTCTATGATCCGATCTCAAAGTTCATTTAATAGAGATCGGTGAGCAAAAATTCCATATGTAACGGTGCCTCCCATGAATAGAAAGAGCCAGTTACACTCAGCCAAACAGACCATATACGAAGACCGCCTGGAATTTGAAAAATTACTGGCTGATATTTCCGCGAAGTTTGTCGCCCTGTCCTTCGATCAAGTCGACGACGAAATCCACAACGCAATGAAAGAGGTTCTGGGATTTTTCAAGATCCACTTATGCGCCCTGCTTAAACTTTTGCCGGGTAAGACATCATGGCGTGTCACCCATTTCACTGATGCTACGGGTACTTCGCCAGTACCTGTGGGGATTGATCTACCCATTTCCCTTGTCCCATGGGCGGCTAAAAAATTGGCAGAAGAACGGGAGTCCTTTTCATTTTCAAGACTGGAAGATCTGCCAGAAGAGGCGACCATCGACAAGCAGAAATTCAAGGAGTGGGAAATTACATCCGGCCTCTATATTCCAATTGCAGCATTGGCATCCTCAGAATATACAATTGGCATTAATTCTATCAACAGCAATCAAACCTGGCCGGAAGAATACATCCCACGGCTTCGCCTGCTTGGGGAGATATTTGTAAATGCAATAGAGCGAAGCAGAGGGGAGCGCGCCCTGCGTGAGAGCGAGGAACGCTTGAATCTTGCCGCTTCTGCAGCGGATGCGGGATTGTGGACCATGAGCATGGACACCGGTCTCATCTGGGCGACTCAAAAGCTTCGGGAACTATTTCAAATTGCCCTGGAAGAGGAATTAAGCTTCGATCGTTTCCTGGCCGCAGTCCATCCTGATGACCGCAAACGTGTCAGGGAACTTGTTCAGCAGACCCTGGAAAGGCAGGAGGCTTTCAACATTGAATATCGTATCATGTGGCCTGACGGGATCATTCGCTGGATCTTGACGAGCGGAAGTCCTGGTTCCAAAGTATCGGGACTGCCGGAGCGCCTGATGGGGGTATCCATTGATATCACTGAACGCAAGCGGATAGAGGCTGAGCTTCAGGAGCGCCTGGAGGAGAACCAGAAGCTGAAACTCCAACTAGAGAATGAGAATGTTTATCTCCGCGAGCAGGTCAAGTCAGAAGGGGGATTCGAGACCATTGTGGGAGACAGTGATGAGCTCAATTATGTTCTCTTCAGGGCCAAACAGGTGGCTCCCACCGATGCGACGGTACTCATCCTCGGCGAAACCGGCACGGGCAAGGGGATGTTGGCCACTGCTCTCCATGAAATGAGTACCCGCAAGGACCGGCCGATGATCACGATCAATTGTGCCGCGCTTCCGGCAAATCTTATAGAGAGCGAACTCTTCGGGCGGGAAAAAGGGGCTTTCACCGGGGCTCACGCGAAGCAGGTCGGCCGTTTCGAGATTGCCCATGGCGGGACTATCTTTTTGGATGAAATTGGCGAGATGCCACTCGAACTCCAGGCAAAGCTCCTTAGAGTGTTACAGGAGGGGGAATTCGAAAGGCTTGGGAGCCCCAGAACCATCAAGGTGGATGTGCGGGTAATTGCCTCGACAAGCCGAGACCTGAAGGATGAAGTCCACAATGAGCGATTTCGGGAGGATCTCTATTACAGACTGAATGTTTTCCCTGTCACGGTTCCGCCCTTGAGAATGCGGGCCAGCGATATCCCGCAACTTGTCAATTTCTTTGTTGACAAATATGCGAGGAAATATGGCAGGCAGTTTGAAACCATTCCCAAGAATATGATCAAGACCCTTCAAGGGTATCACTGGCCCGGTAATGTGAGGGAATTGCAACATGTGATTGAAAGAGCTGTAATCACCAGTCCAGGACCGGTACTTAGTCTAGCAGACCTTTTTAAGGACGAAGGTATTGACAAAAAGGAAAAGCCACTTAAAGAACTAGAGGAGATGGAGCGGGAACATATACTGAAGGTCCTCCAGAAAACCCGATGGAAGATCAATGGTGAAGGTGGTGCCGCATCCATCCTCAAACTTCACCCGAGCACCCTTCGGTTCCGGATCAAAAAGCTCGGTATTAAGCGCACCTGAAAGATCTATTGCTCTCAATAAGTAACTCTCAATATATTGTTAATGCGCAATATATTGAGACCTTTCCTTCATTCATCTTATCTCGAAAAAATCCTTCGTTAAGAAATAAATAAATTATATAAGCCATTTGAATTTTATATGTAGGGTTTTCCCCTTATGGAATGCTTTTTGTATTAAATTCTAGTGTCATTACGCGTCGTCTCAAATAACTTTTGATAGCAATAGTACGAAGTGGAGGAAATGAAAGGAAGTTTATGAAATTCATGATCGAGATTAAAGCCAAATCGGGCAAGTTCCATGAACTTTATCAGACATTACATGCACTCGTTCCTACGATTCGCAAGGAGAATGGATGTCAGGACTGCCGTATTTACACGGATGAGGCGGGTGAACAGGTCTTCTTCCTTTCTGTGAACTGGGAAGCACTGTCACATCTTGAACATTATATACGCTCCAGTAGCGGCAGCGCTCTTCTTGGGGCTATTGAACTGCTGGGCGAAAAGGTAAGAGTCGGGATCGGTAATGAAGCGCTATTGGAGGGGACTGAGATCCTGAAGAGAATGAGGGAGAATCGATAAGCCATGGTTTTTGAACGAGCAGTATCATTTAAAGGAGGCAGGATATGATAGAGAAACAGTTAAAGCTGATCATGTTATACCTTATCGGCCTTGCACTTATTATATTTCCGGGGTGTGCTGCGGGACCGAAATATTCAGGGTTTCTGGGAGATAATTATAAGTATTTGAAGCCCGGACCTGAAGGCGGAGTTGGAAAGGTTTGGCTGGATCCGGATGCTGATTTTCAAAAATATCACAAGATAATGCTGGATAGTGTTGTTTTTTATTATGCACCGGACTCGGAGGACAAAAGCATTGATGCAAATGAAATGAAAGAACTGACGGATGCATTTAACCAGGCGTTTGTGGATGCCCTTAAAGACACCTATCCGCTTGTGAGTGAACCCGGCCCGGATGTTGTCCGGCTCAGGGTTGCAATAACCGATATAAAGAAGAGCATGCCCGTGGTGAGCGGTGTTACCAGCGTTATACCAGCGGGATTAGCTCTTAGTATTGCAAAAAAAGGCACTACGGGCACGTGGAGTGGAGCCGGGGAGGCATCCATGGAACTGATGGCCATGGACAGCATGAGCAACAAGGTTATTGCTGCAGCCGTGGATAAAAGATCCGCCGGTTTTACAGAACGGTTTACCCGCCTGGGATCGGCGAAGGAGGCATTTAAATACTGGGCTGGCCGTCTCAAGTGGTTTATTGAAACTGAAGGCGGAAAAAAGGTTAAGAAATAAGACGCCATGGATTATGTTGCCATGTTTCTTTGGTCAACCCTTCGGTCTCCGTTCATCTGATTTGGTACAGTTTTTCATATAAAGTGGCGTTGCAGAATTGAAAACTCTATTTAAAGAAAATTAACACAAGAGCTTATGATCTGGAGGAAGAACATAAAAATCATCGAGGTGGATTATGATTCGATCAAAATGTAACTTCAACATGGTGGCATGTGTAATCGTATTATCTGCTGTATTGAGTATCCTGGTATTCTTCACACAGAGTCAGGCTGATGAACCTACCGCTGGCAAGCTGTATTCGGGAGATATTTGGACCAGATCAACCCCTACAGGCGACTGGGGTGGAGCCCGAAATGACCTTGCGAATAAAGGGGTCAGTTTCGATATGAGTCTGACCCAGATTGTGCAGAGCGTCATTGCTGGAGGCATACATACCGGCTCAGAATATGGCGGGCGCGGTAACCTCACACTCAACCTTGATACCCAGAAACTCGGATTGTGGCCGGGTGGATTCTTCATGGCGGAAGTTGAGGGTAATTTTGGTAATTCCGTCAACACGGATATCGGTGCACTCATGACGGCCAATAGCAGCCAGCTCTACCCCATGCCGACCGGTGATCAGCTCAACATACCTGCAGTGGTGTTCACCCAGTTCCTTTCGCCGTACTTTGGTGTATTCCTCGGAAAACTGGACACGACCGGCGGCGACGCAAACGAGTTTGCCCACGGCAAGGGAGACCAGCAGTTTTTCAACCTGGCATTCAACATCGATCCGGTTGCCGGTCTGGCCGTGCCTTATTCAACGCTGGGGGCAGGTCTGGTCATACTACCCACCAAAAATATAAATTCTGCTGTAATACAGATCATGGCCGTTGATGCTGATGGGAAAGCAAACAGTGATGGCTTTGACACCCTCTTCAAAGGCAATATGTCATATGCCGCTGAAGGCAGGATAAAAACCGATTTCTTCGGATTCACCGGCCACCAGCTTGCTGGAGCGGTGTACTCGGTTAAAGACTATTCCTCCCTTGACCAGAGCCTGCGCTTCATTATCATCAACCGCACCCTTGAACAGAAGGATGGCACCTGGGCATTTTACTATAACTTCGACCAATACCTGTATGAGGTCAAGAAGGGTGGAGGCCAGGGCATCGGCATATTCGGCCGTTTCGGGGTTTCAGACGGTAACCCCAATCCTCTGCAATATTTCTACAGTCTGGGAATTGGTGGTAAGGGTATCATTCCGGACAGGCCCCTGGACAGCTTCGGCATCGGGTATTATTACATAGCCATCGGCCACCCCACATTTACCGGACCGCTTGCCGCACATGAGTTTTTGAGGGATGAGCAGGGCTGTGAAATATATTATAACATTGCCTTGACGCCATGGATGCGATTGACACCGGATTTGCAGATTGTCAGGTCGGCGCAGAAACAATTTATGACAGGGGGCGGCATTCTTACTCCCAACCTAGAAGACATAAATACAGCAACTATTCTCGGTCTTCGGCTCCAGTTAATCTTTTAAGTAAAGATTCTTTTCTAAGATTTGGGACTGGCAATCTTCAGGCAGTTCCATAATAGAGGCATATTGACTATAAAAGTGAAGAAGAGAATTCAGCCTTGAGTATACACACAGAGCAACCATTGGTCCGCATGTGGCGTGGCAAACCTGTCAAGCGTATGCATGTTATGGTAAAGCCTATTGGTTCGCTCTGCAATCTCGACTGCTCTTATTGCTACTACCTTTCGAAGCAGGAGCTGCTAGGCAAGCCTGAACATTGGCACATCTCCGACAATGTGCTCGAAACATTCATCCGGCAATACTTCGAAAGCCAGAACTGCAAGGAAATTATCTTCTCCTGGCAGGGCGGTGAACCAACGCTGCTTGGAGTCGACTTCTTCAAGAAAGTTGTGGAACTTGAGAAAAAATATTGTCCGCCTCATGTCCGATGCGAGAATGATCTCCAGACGAACGGTGTCAATCTTGATGAAGCCTGGTGTGAATTCCTGCAGGAGCATAATTTTCTTGTTGGTCTGTCGATTGACGGCTCGCGGGAGCTGCATGACCATTACAGGAAGGACAAATCAGGTCAGGGCAGTTTCAGCCGTGTTTTCAGGGCAGCGAAACTTCTCAAAAAACACAAAGTAAACTTCGCCACCCTGAGCTGTGTGAACCGGCTTACCTCAAAACATCCTCTCGAAGTCTATCGTTTTCTGCGAGACGAGGTTGGGTCGCTGAGAATGCAATTTATTCCTATTGTTGAGCCTATCAGCTTCCGGCAGGTAGCACCATGGCACTGGGAAACACACCGTATACCGGTTATAGGCTCTTTGCATGCAAGGCCAGGCACACCCGGGTCGGTTGTTGAGGACTGGTCGGTTGACCCTGATGACTGGGGAGGTTTCCTCTGCCACATCTTTGACGAGTGGTACCGGAAAGACCTGGGAGAAATCCATGTGAACTACGTCGAAGCAGCTGTCGAGACTTGGATGGGGCACATTTCACCCCTCTGCACCCTTTCGCCAATGTGCGGAAAAGGACTTGCTCTTGAAAGTAATGGTGCAGTCTATGCGTGCGACCACTATGTCTACCCCCAATATTGTGTCGGCAATATTATGGAGAAGCCGCTCAAGGAGATGGCCTATTCAGAATCACAAGAGCGGTTCGGCAAGGCAAAGGAATGGCAGTTGCCTGAATACTGCCGCCGTTGTGAGTACGAGTTTACCTGCTTCGGCGAATGTCCTAAGAATCGCTTCATCAAAACACCGATTGGTGAGCCAGGATTAAATTACCTTTGTAGCGGCTGGAAGATGTTTTTTAACCAGATAGACGAACGTATACAGAGGATCGTCCGGGGTCTGGGCGAAAAGGTGGTGAAAGAACCACGTGCCTATGCAGAAGAGCACTGGAGACCGGAGAAGCAGAAATGAAAGTCCAGCCAAAGAAAACGATGGAAATAGTGGCTGTGAACGACAACGACGGGCGGAAGAGGTTGAGCATCACAGCCCCGTGGGAAGATGTCATTGCAGACTATGATGATATTGTGGATGAGTATTCCAAAGTCAGGATTCCAGGCTTCCGAGTAGGAAAAACTCCCCGCAGTGTTGTGGAGAATCGCTTTCAGCGTGAGATCATGGATGAACTTTCACATCGGTGCGGTAGACGTTTGGGTAGGGATGCCCTGAATCAGGAGGGGGTGGAACCCATGGGGCCAATCGAGATAGCGGATATCGAATGCGGAAAGGGTAAACCTTTTCGGTTCATTGCAAGATTCAGCCCTATGCCAGAGTTCGAGTTGCCGGACTTTGGCTTGTTTAAAATTTGGGATGACAGCACGGACCCACGAGATCTGATCTCGACCAGGCTGTTGGAAACAGTAAATTTTGAAGTCCCTGACGAACTGATCAGGATGGAGCTCAATTCCGATATAAGAGATGACCCGAATCAGGAGAGGACAGAATGGAAATGCGCAGAAGAACGCGTGAGGCTCATGCTGATTCTGAAAAGGATTGCGCGTCAGCAGGGAATCGAGGTGGATGAATCGGATGTGGAAAGACGCATAGGAGAGAAGGCCGTAGAATTTGGTATAAATCCCAATACTCTGAAGACAGAGTTTGAGAAGGGGGGTGGAAAACAGCGGTTAAAAGACATGCTGCTTGTAGAGACCACACTGGATTTTTTGATAGAGAAGTCAAGAGGAACAAGTGTCGTGAATTGAGTACCGATGGATTCGCTCTGTACAATTGATCTTCATATTCAAAAGGAGCTATTATGAATCGACAGCAGACAGTAAGAAACAGCAAGGCCCGCATGTGGGCGGCGGTTGGCGGTATTCTTGCCGCAGCCGCAATGACGACCGCCGCGGTCGCGCCGGCCAAGGCAGCCGACGCAACGAAGCAGACAAAACAGCCCAACATACTCGTCATTATGGGCGACGACGTTGGACAGGCAAACATCAGCATCTTCACCAAAGGCCTGATGGGCTATCGTACACCGAACATCGACCGTATCGCCAGAGAAGGCATGCTCTTCACCGACTACTACGCAGAGCAGAGCTGCACGGCGGGGCGGTCTTCATTCATCACTGGCCAGAACGTCTTTCGAACGGGACTGAGCAAGGTCGGAATGCCGGCCGCGCCGGTCGGACTGCATAAGGAAGACCCGACCACAGCAGAAATGCTCAAACCGCTCGGGTATGCCACCGGCCAGTTTGGTAAGAACCACCTTGGTGACCGAAACGAATATCTGCCAACGGTCCACGGCTTCGATGAGTTCTTCGGCAACCTCTATCATCTTAACGCCGAGGAAGAGCCGGAGCTTTTCAACTACCCGCAGGACCCGAAGTTCCGTCAGATGTTTGGCCCCCGCGGCGTACTGCAGACCAAGGCGACGGACAAAGACGACCCGACGATGGACCCGCGCTTCGGCAAGGTCGGTAAGCAGACCATCAAGGACACTGGACCGCTGACGCGGAAAAGGATGGAGACGATCGACGATGAAACCTCTACTGCCGCGATTGACTTCATCCAGCGCCAGGTCAAGGCGGGAAAGCCGTTCTTCTGCTGGTACAACAGCACACGGATGCACTGGCGCACCCACGTGCGTCCTGAGCACCGCAGCCCCAAAGGCGCCACGGCCCTCACCGAGTACGCCGATGGTATGATCGAGCATGACCTTACTGTGGGTTCTTTGCTCAAGGCCCTCGATGATCTGGGTATTACGAACAATACCATTGTAATCTACACGACGGATAATGGTCCGCATGCCAATTCCTGGCCAGATGCTGCGACGACGCCGTTTCGAAGCGAGAAGAACACCAACTGGGAAGGCGCCTTTCGTGTGCCCGCCTTCATTCGCTGGCCAGGCCACATCAAAGCCGATTCTATCTCGAACGAGATCGTGAGCGGGCTGGACTGGCTGCCAACGCTAGTGGCTGCCGGGGGCGATCCTGACGTGAAAGCAAAGCTGCTCACAGGGTACACAGTAGGTGATAAGACTTTCAAGGTTCACCTCGACGGCTACAACATTCTGCCCTATTTGACCGGAAAGGAACTAAAAAGCCCGCGCCGGGAATTCTTCTATTTCAGCGACGACTGCGACTTACTTGCTTTGCGTTACGAAAACTGGAAATTCGTCTTCGCTGAACAGCGGATGCCCGGTACCATGGCCGTTTGGAACGAGCCGTTTACGCGTTTCCGTATGGCCAAGGTCTTTGACCTGCATGCCGACCCTTATGAACGGGCAGACATCACGTCCAACATTTATTGGGAGTGGGAGCTTGACCATGCGTTTCTCATGGTCCCATCCCAGACCTATATCTTAAAATTCATCGAGACGTTCAAGGCGTTTCCTCCCCGGCAGAAGCCAGCCAGCTTCGGCATTAACCAGACATTGGAGGCTTTGCAGTCAGGGGCTGGAGGGCATTAGACTTCTTAGTTAGATAAACACTCAAGGGGAGGGTGAAGAAGCATCCCATCACCCTCCCCCCTTAGGGGGACGGCTCAGACGAAAACCCTGATGCATGGTGTCAATGGATGTTTTTTTTGAAAGGAGAATAAACAATGAAAAAAGCGTGGAATAAAATAATGGGTTCTTTACTTATTATATTTATGTCAGCAATCTTTTCAATAACCGTCCACGCCGCTGACCTATCAACGGGGATCGGGGTCTGTTCGTTGCCTTCCTGGAACGACGTGCCGGCTAAGAAATCAATTGCCGAATTCATCATTAAGGTGACGAAGGAAAGTGGGCCGGACTTCGTGTCACCTGCCGGGCGTATTGCCACTTTCGACAACGACGGTACGCTCTGGGCCGAACAGCCGATGTACTTTCAGTTCTTCTTCATGCTCGACCGAATCAAGAAACTTGCACCTCAGCATCCGGAATGGAAAACACAGGAGCCTTTCGCCTCGATCCTTAAAGGTAATGCGAAGGCCGCCCTTGCTGGAGGAGAGCGGGCCCTCGTCCAACTGATGATGGCGACCCATGCGTGCATGACGTCCGATGAGTTCGAGAAGGTGGTGAATGATTGGATCCTGACAGCAAGACATCCAAAATCAGGCAAGCTGTTCACTGAAATGGTGTATCAACCGATGATCGAGTTGCTCACCTGCCTGCGTGCAAACGGCTTTAAAACATTCATCGTCTCCGGCGGTGGTATTGAGTTTATGCGCCCTTGGTCTGAAAGAGTTTATAACATTCCACCTGAACAAGTCATTGGATCGAGCATTAAAATGAAATTCGAACTACGAGACGGAAAACCTGTGCTCGTTCGCCTGCCTGACGTTAACTTCGTTGATGACGGTCCGGGCAAACCCGTCGGTATTCAGATGCACATCGGCCACCGTCCGATTATGGCCTTTGGCAACTCTGATGGCGATCTCCAGATGCTCGAGTGGACTGCCGCTGGCAGCGGTCCCCGTCTCATGGGTCTAATCCATCACACGGACGCCGAGAGGGAGTGGGCTTACGACCGTAACTCCTCTATAGGCTGGCTTGACAAGGCCCTCGATGAAGCCCAGGCCAAAGATTGGACAGTAGTGGACATGAAGAAGGACTGGAGGTCGATCTTCGTTTTTGGAAAAGAGTAATGAGAA
>JBEKJA010000020.1:0-14567 GCA_050011475.1 Syntrophales bacterium | reverse complement strand
GCCGATCACGATCATATCAAATGTTTCATTCCTGTAGTTATCAATGAAACGTTTCATATCAGGTCTTCCTTAATGATTGAGTGCTTTGAAACTATTCTTGTTGTTTTTATATAACGCTTTATAGTGTTCATAGATCTTGTCATACATCGCCTTGTTGCCGGGATTTGGCTTGAAGGAGTTCCCTTTTTTCAGCATCCTGTTTACCTCGTCGAAATCCTTGTAGATTCCAAAGGACACCATGGCGATGGCCGCAGCGCCTTGGGCAGATGCCATCTGGGGATTCATCATCTGCAGGATCGGTTTCTGCAGGACGTCGGCGAAGATCTGACACCACACATCGCTTTTTGAAGCGCCGCCGATTAATCGGACTTCGTCTGTGGTCGGTTTGCTTTTTTTCAATGACATCTTTTCCACAAAGTCCATTCCCCAGCGGATATTGAAGGCAACCCCCTCCATCGCCGACCGGCAGAGATCGGCCCGCGTAGTATTCATACTGATGTTGAATATCTGTCCGCGCAGGTATGGATTGTTGATGGGCGACCGCTCGCCGAAAAGCCACGGAGTCAAAATGACATGATTCGCACCGGGGGGCGAGTTGACCGCTTCCTTATCCATCATCTTGTATATTTCAGAGGTTGATTTTCCCTGCATGAGCCCGGAGGGATACAGTATGCCTCTGAGCCAGTCCAGGGCGGCGCCCAGAGTTTCCTGTTTGCTGATCAAAAGGAACCTGCCGGGTATCCCTGATACGATTGCTCCAATATAATGCTGCGTATCGATGGCAGTCCCGGGGTGGTGTGTGGCAACCCAGCCGGCTGTGCCAATATTAATGTGTAAATGCCCCATCTCAATGGCGCCGGAGCCGATCGCCGATGCAAGGAGGTCGCCGGAACCGGTCACCACAGGAAGGCCCACCGGTACCCCGGTTTTTGCAGAAAAATCTGCTGTGACATTGCCTGCAATTGCCGTTGAGGTTTTTAACGCAGGCATTTTTCGTGTATCGAGCCCGTACATTTTATGGATGTCTTCCGACCAGGACCACTTCCCCTGGTCCTTATTCCGCGTATCCATGAGCCAGGTGACGTTTGCCATATCGTATGATGTCACATAATTGCCGGTGGCGAGAAAAATGGCATAATCCTTTGCGTCCAGAAATTTATGGACTGAATGATACAAGTCCGGCTTGTATTTTTTCATCCAGGCGAGTTTGCATACGGTATCCTTCCCGGTTTTTCCGGGTGCACCGCCAGTTATTCTCATGAATTTGATAAGCTTCGAGATGGGGTAGCCCTCAATCTTGATAAGTCCCTTGAACATCTCTTCCTGGGTGAAACAGGCTGCACGCTCATCCATCCAGGAGATCATATTCATGAGAGGCTTTCCGTCCTTGCCCACCGGAACGGTGTTTTGCATCTGGCTCGTGAACACCATACCGGCAAGTCTGCTGGCCAGATCAGGATGTGCCGCCATAACATTCCTGGTGGAGTTATGGATTGCATCGGATATTTCCTTTGGAGACTGCTCAACGCAGGATTTTTCCGGATAAGAGAGGCTGCAGGTAGCTTGATCGGAATCTATGTATCCGTCAGGGCTTACCAGTACCGCTTTGGTTTCCGTGGTTCCGATATCAACAGCAAGAATGTGGTTTTTCTCCTCCATAATCGCCTCCCTGTCAAATCTTGAAATCCGTCTTCTTCTGCCAGGTGCCCAGCGCGATACCCAGCTCTTCGTGCTCCTTGGCATATTCGTTAATCGGGATTCCTTTCAGTGTCGAATCGATGGCCTGGCGGAAGGCGCGGACGCCCGCCGTAGGCCCCTGCGGATGGGCGTGGATGCCTCCGCCCGAGCCGATCATGACATCCCTTCCAAGCGTATTGATGATATCGGGCACGTTCGCGGGGGTGATGCCGCCGGAGGGCATGGGCAGTGTCGGTTTCAGCTTTCCGAAGGGATAGATTAGGTTCCGGTAGGTCGCCATGAACCTGTCATGCATGTAAATCCCTTTTCCACCCAGTGAGAAGGGAAGAACGATACTATCGGCACCGCAGAGCCGGGGAATCTTTCCGAGGATAATATGTGAGGCTATCCCCTGGTAGGGTGACATGAAGAAGGCGCCGGCAAGGTCCATGTGGGCGAGGATGGGCACGTGGATGTACGGGTCTTCGGTGAGCGCCCGCATGGCTTCCGGCCCGACGGCGAGATAATTCACCATCATGGCGTTGGCGCCCGCGTCGATGCAGCGCCTGGCCAGGTCGAACATCCGCGGGAGGCGGTCGGTCACATTCACGGTGTAGAGCGTATGCTCGCCCGTCTCTTCATAAATCTGTCGCTCTATCTCCATGTAGCGTCTTACCCGCTCAACGGCATCGTTATAGCACATGTTGGCGATGAGCTCGTCATCCTTGATCACGTCGCAGCCGCCCATGGCCACAGCCTTGAAGAGCTGCGCCCCAACCTCAAGGGGATAGCCGCTGCAGGGTTTAATCATGTTGTTGAGAAGCGGCCTCGTCCTTTCGATATTGAGGGCCTTGTACCAGCCGTCAATACCGAAGGCAGGTCCCTGGTACTTGTCCAGCGTCGTAGCCGGCATCCTGAGGTCAAGGAGCTTGAAATTGGGAACCAGGGAGATGTTCCCTATCGTGGCTGTGAGGAGCATGGGGAACTGGTCTTCCACATTGGCCGAGGGGAAGGCAATCTGAATCACGTACTGCCTCTCCTTGATGTCCGCCGGGAGACCGTATTCGTAGTAGGGCGCTTCGAAGACGCCGATTACCTTGGCCACATGTTTTGCCCGGACCTCAGGTGTCTCGCCAGGCACCGGCACCCAGGTACCGGTGGTCTGCTCGATGGCGAGTATCTGTCCCATGACCGCCATATCGAGCGATTTATCGGCCTGTACCCAATAGGTGGCGACCACGTGGTTTTCCATATCGATGCCTTCCGGCAGAGCAATCGGTTTGTCATCAAATATGTCCATCATGATTCAATCCTCCTTCATTCAATTTTGATTTTCCTGTTAATTATATGCTGAATCCCATTCGTCTTTTAAGTCCCGGGAAACCTGGGAAGACATGGCATGGGTTTCAGATTATTCCCTGGTTAGATAGATGCCTTACTGATACAGAATGTCATAATGACTGTCAACACGAAAGATTTTCTCTCAACCTTCGGAATATTCATACATTTTCCCCCTGATATCATTATTATTCCTGATGGTAGATAATGCCCGCCAATCAACTGCTGATTAATTCTTATTGCTTTACCCCTCTTTTTTGTTATGCAAATTGTTGATGCGTAATCCGGCAAATACAGGAGGTGGTGTATGACACAGAAAGAAAATCTGCGGATATTGCTGCTGTGCAGTTTATTTTTCCTGGGTCTGGGCGGATTGATGCTTCATAGCAGGATTCATTCCCTGGGGACCCTTCCCGGTAATGCCATTCCATTCGTATCAGGAGTTTTAAGTGTGAGCATCATCCCGCTTCTATTTTATTATCGTAAAACAGTCGCCTTCGGTTACCTGCTCAATGGCATGACGGTGATCATTGGCACCATCGGCATGGCGCTTTTTTCTTTGAAAAATCCTCCGGAAATATGGACGCTGCAGACTATACTATTTAAAACCTTATTGGCCGATATGATATTGCTATGGGGGAAATTTGCCGTTGGTAAAGCCCTGTTTGAGTTGGAGCTCGCCAGCCGGCTTGATCAGACCACCCGTAGAGGCAGATTTTTCCGATATCCGAACATGGGATTCTGGTGGGTGCATCTCATCGCTTTGAGTATGGTATATACCTTGGGTGTTCAGATCTGGAAATAAGGGGAGGCCGCATGAATCGTTTCCTGTTATTAAAGCCCGGATGGTGGATACTTCATGTCCTGGCAATCAGCTTCATTTTTTATTTGGGGCATGTAATGCATTGAGCCGGGCAGCAGGCGTCATTACGAGGTGGCGCTTCGCTCGCAATGACGACATTGAGGAAGTAGTCATCCTAAACTTGATTCGGGATCTATAGCCCTTTCACCATGATTTCATTAGAAATCCACCGTTAAAAAGGGTATGATGCAAAACCATGTCAGCAAATGCAATAAGCATACATAGGAGGCATCCATCGTGAGTCTTGACCCTCTGTTTCTCTCCCGGATCCAGTTTGCCTTTACCGCTTCTTTTCATATCATATTCCCATCCATCACCATTGGATTGTCGATATGGCTGGCCATTCTTCAAGGCCTTTTCCTGGGGACCGGCAACTCCTTATATCAAAGACTTTTCGATTTCTGGCTGAAGATCTTTGCCATCCTATTCGGGATGGGTGTTGTCTCGGGTATCGTCATGGCCTTTCAATTCGGCGCCAACTGGAGTGTTCTGTCTGTGAAGGCCGGTCCTGTGCTGGGGCCGCTGCTGGGATATGAAGCTTTTTCGGCATTCCTTCTCGAAGCGACCTTCTTGGGTGTCGTCCTTTATGGTCGCAAACGGGTAGTACCATGGTTCTATTTCTTTTCCTGCTGCATGGTCGCCTTCGGATCGACCTTGTCTTCTTTCTGGATCCTCTGCAACAACAGTTGGATGCAGGTGCCGACGGGTTATGAAATCATAAATAGCAATATTATTCCGACGGACTGGAAGGCAATTGTTCTCGGGCCGGTATTCCTTGTCCGCTGGCTGCACATGCTGATCTCCACTTTTCTGACCACTGCCATGTGCGTCATTGCCACAGGCGCCTGGCATATGCTCCACAGCCGCCATATGGACGAGTCGCGTTTCATGCTGCGCTGGGGATTGGGTGCCGTGGCTGTGCTGATGCTTGTCCAATATTATCTTGGTGATATAAGCGGTAAACATATGTACCAGTACCAACCGGCGAAGTTTGCCGCCATTGAGGCACGCTGGCATCCGGAACGGCCCGGCACGGAGGTCTGGTTTGCGATTCCGGACGTACAGCATCAAAGGAACCTCTTATCCATCGAGACGCCTTACGCCGGAAGCTGGATCGCTACCGGCAACTGGACTGCGCCTGTCTCTGGGCTCAGCGATTTTCCAAGGGAAGACTGGCCGCCTATCATCATTCCCTTCTTTTCTTTCCGCGTCATGGTCGGCCTGGGCCTGATAATGCTTGCAATAGGCTGGTTGGGTCTATGGCTGAACTGGCGCGGACGGTTAGAGACCACCCGCTGGTTTCTCTGGTGTACCATTCTTGCCTTTCCCAGTGGGTTTGCGACGGTCATTATAGGATGGTTCACCGCCGAGATCGGTCGTCAACCCTGGGTCGTATATGGCCTACTCCGTACATCAGATGCCGTAACACCCTCACTGACCGGAATGAATGTGCTTTCAACCATTGTAATCTACCTGGCAATCTATACACTAATTTTTCTTTCGGGAAGCCATTACATTTACCGGTTGCTCCGGAGAGGCTTTGCCGGAGATGAAAGGAGTAACCAATGAATTCTTCCTGGCTTCCAATATTCTGGGCCGGTTTGATAGCTTTTGCCATATTTGTTTATGTGGTTCTCGACGGATATGATCTTGGAGTCGGAATTCTGTCCGGTACGACACGAGATGATCATTTCCGAAACACCATGATGACTGCCATCTCACCATTCTGGGATGGAAATGAAGTATGGCTGATCGTTATCGGGGCAAGTCTCTTTGGCGCATTTCCAATGGTTTACGCGGTCTTTCTGCCTGCGTTTTATCTACCGGTGGCATTGATGCTGTCTGCACTGATCTTTCGGGGTGTCGCATTTGAATTCCGCTATTATGCCGTGAGAATGTGCCAGTTGTGGGAGCGGGGATTTTTCATAGGCTCGTTTGCGGCAAGTTTTGTTCAGGGTGCGGCAATCGGCAGAATGGTGCAGGAACTGCCGGTCGTCGGAGGGCAATATGCGGGGGGGTCTTTTAGCTGGCTGACACCTTTCTCATTATTCTGCGGGGTTGGACTGGTGATCGGATATGCACTCCTGGGTTCCGCCTGGCTGGTATTGCGAACGGATGGTATGTTGCGCGACTGGGCTTATCGCCGTTTGGGATGGCTTCTCATTGGAACAATAGGTATGGTTGGTGTTGCCACAATGTATACGCTGTTCACTCATCCGCGTATTATGAACCGATGGCTGGAAAATTCATGGATGATTGTTTTCCCATTGATGATCCTGTTTGCATCGGTCTGTTTATGGATGGGAATCCGTAAAAGGCGGGATTGGGTTCCTTATGCCATGGCAGTTGTTATCTTTTTGGGGGCGTTCCTTGCCTTGGTGGGCAGTTTCTGGCCCTATATGATTCCATTTTCGATTACCATTGAAACAGCGGCAGCGCCCATCAAAACGCTCAGGTTCCTCTTTTATGGGGCAGGGGCCGTGATTTTCCCCATTGTCATAGTATACACGGGCATGATTTACTGGATCTTGCGCGGAAAAGTGTAAAAGGCAGAAAAATTGGTTATGAAATCCCATTCCGAAGAACAGACTGATAGAGAGACGGCATACCTGGGTTATCGGAAGGTGGATGTCCGGGAAAAGGCCAGGTATGTTCTCAGGCATTTCACTTCCATTGCCGGCAAATATGATTTCATGAATACCATCCTCAGCTTCGGCCTTCACCACCTCTGGAAGCGCCGTTCTGTAAATGTGATGGAATTGAAACCGGGTGACCTGGTTATTGATGTGTGCGGCGGAACTGCAGACCTCTCCATCCTTGCAGCCAGGGTCATGGGTCCGAGGGGGCATGTTATTCTTTATGATATCAACAGGGCCATGATCGATGGCGGAAAACCCAAGGTCAGGAAGGTGGGTCTGGAACAGCACATTTTTTGTGTTCAGGGAGATGCGGAATATCTCTCCTTTCCCGAGGGTTGTTTTGATGCCGCAATGATCGGCTTCGGGATAAGAAATGTGACGCATATGGGGAAAGGCATAGAGGAAATGTATCGGGTTCTTAAACCGGGAGGAAAACTGATGTGCCTGGAGTTTTCTATTCCCACTGCTTCCTGGTTTCGCAATCTCTATGATTTCTATTCTTTCCGGATTATGCCCCTGGCAGGGAAAATACTGGCTGGAACTAGTGAAGCCTATCTCTACTTGCCCGAATCGATACGGAAGTTTCCTCCGCCGGATCAGTTTGCGGCGATGCTGCAGGATGCCGGGTTTTCTGCAGTCACCCGCCGGAAAATCACAAACGGAATTGCGGTTATTTACACAGGGGTGAAAGGTTGAAGTTGAATTGGGCGGAGCGCCTGGCGGTCAATAATCCCTTGCGGCCATTGCAGCAATATATCGAGATGAAGTGGCTGAGAAAGAATGCGCAATTAAAACCGGATGCCGTAGTATTGGAGATTGGCTGCGGCAGGGGGGCAGGCGCCCATCTCATCAAAAAAATGTTCACGCCGTCCGTGCTTCAAGCCATGGATCTGGATATCCGCATGGTTCAGAGAGCGTATACCTATCTTTCACCCGAAAAGTGGGAAGGGATCACTTTTTACGTAGGTGATGCAGGCAGTTTGCCTTATGTCGATGGAACCATGGATGCCATTTTTGGATTCGGCGTCCTTCATCATGTGCTGGATTGGCAGGGAGCGCTGGCTGAAATCGTCAGGGTATTGAAGATTGGCGGGAGCTATTTTTTTGAGGAGCTGTATCCATCCTTTTACCAGAACTTTCTCACCAGGCATGTTCTTCTTCATCCTTCCGAAAATCGGTTTCGCAGCGAGGATTTCAAGCAGGCCGTCGATGATGCCGGCCTGGAGCTGGGAAAGTATCTTGAGTGTAAAAAGTTTGGAATTTTCGGCCTGGCCGCCAAACGATAAAAACGTTTTTTTCCTTCCAATTTGTCCTCCTTCATTTTTTCTCCAGAGGAAAGGTCAGGGTTGCCCCATACCAGCTTATGACGGTTACGATGGGGAACAGGGAAAAAATTAAAATGAAATAAATGGTACCCTCTTTGTCGAGGGGGCCTGAAAGATCCGGGGATAATACACGCCAAATAAAAGCGGCGACGGAAACCGCCATGAGCAGAATGGAAAAGAATATTTTGATTTTAATCGGCAGCATGGGTTTCGCCTGATAATTAACCCACCAGGTGAAAAAGCCCGTAAAAATGGCGGGTATGGAAAAAAGGATACCGGTTGCCAGGCACTGAAATGTGGTTGTCTCGAAGGATTTTATGTGCGTGATAAAATAAAGAATACTGAAAAACGCGGGTGAGATCATAAAAACAATTGGAAAGTGAACCAGCATGGGGTGAGGATGGCGGCGCAGGAATGGAAATCGATTCAGCGCGACTTCCAGGAATCCGGGCAAAAATCCGCTCACCTTTACACTTTCTCTCAGGGTACCCACTTGAGGATACCTGTCTAGGACCTCCAAATCGTGAGGTGCGGCCTCAATGTCGGCAGTGAGGTCATGCCCGGCAGTGTGCCGCTTCATGTGTAGCCCCGTCTTCCACATTTTGCTTTCACTGACATCGATCACTTTGCTCTTATAGGCGATGTAAACAGGCTGTCCATTTTTCCCGTTGAATGTTGAAAGTGTTTCGAGATCGAATTCCTTCATATGATCCTTTCATGATGGAATTGGGGTGTTCATTATACGAGCCAGTGGAGAGCAATCACCGTCAGCATGGATAACGGATACCAGCTGGCCCGGTTAAACAGATGCAGCGCGTCACCGGCGGTTTTAAACCGATAAAGGCGATAGCCGGGCAGCAGGAGAAAATATAATCCTGAAAGGAACGCTCCCGGGAGATATAAGAGACCCGGTTGCCCCGGCAATGTCCAGTAAATTGCCAGACTCAGAACCATGGCAATCCACAGCGATAAGAGAATGATCCCGATCGCCCTATGAACACCGAATTGCACCGGGATAGTCCTGGCCCTGATCTTCTGATCGGTATCCATATCGGATAAATCGTTGGGTATGTTCTGCCCTCCAATCTCCCAGAAAAATAGCCAGAGGAAGAGCATTACGAGGAAAAGCGGTGAAGGATCAGGGGTCACCGCAAAAACAGCCGCAACAGGTCCCGATGTTTTCACTATTCCGCTGATCATACTTCGCAGGTAGGTGATTTTCAGCAGATAACAGTAAATAATCTCCAGCAAAGAGGCTAAAAGAAAAATAAATGGACACACGGGATTGAGAAGAAAGGCGCCAGCCATTGCAAGACTTGCCCAGCTTACCATCCAAATCAACGCATCGCGATAGCTTAGTAACCCCTGAGCCAGGGGATGGCGAATAAAAACATTATCCAGATCTGGTTTTGATCCAGATACAGCGTCAGGATGGATAATTTCGCGATCCACCCGGTAATCGACGATGTCATTGAGGGCATATACTGCCGTATAGCCTGAAAAGGCGGTAATAAACCCCAAAACCAGAAATTTAACGGAAGGAATCGTACCCAGCGTACCCAGGCACAAAAGTGCAGCTAAACCTGGAGCAGCCAGATCCAGCAGCAAGTGGGGCGTGCGGGAAAGGGCCAGAAACAGATTCACCCGAGAGATGCCCGCCTGGGTCGGCAACAGGGTCGTCTTCAAACAGTATTCACTCCAAGTGATATTTTACGCTGGACAGGAACTCTTATTCCAAGAGTGAGCATATTGGAAATATTAAGGAAGATCAAGTTGTGTGTCAATAGTATTCTGGGATACCCTGACTGCATCGCTCTTCTTTCACAGCTTTAAGTAACTGTGCAAGCCGGGCAAATAATTCACGCCAAAATAGGTGAATAAGACTGATACGAAGCCTATGACAGCCATGGAGGCCATTCGTTTGCCCTTCCATACCCTCACAAGCCGGATATGAAGCATGATTGCGTAAATGATCCAAGTGATGAGGGACCATGTTTCCTTCGGATCCCAGTTCCAGTATGATCCCCAGGCATAATGGGCCCAAATGGAACCTGTCATGATGCCAAGCGTCAAAAAGATAAACCCCAAAGCCGTACTTTGATAGATCAGCATATCCAGATTTGAAGATGATGGAAGGCGGGCCACCCATCCTTCGGTTTTCTCAATGCCTCCCTGCCCGGATGTTCTTAATAAAGAGATCAGCGCACAACCAAAGGCGATGGTAAATCCGGCATAGCCCAGGAAACAGGTTATCACATGGCCGGTCAGCCAGTTGCTCTGCAACGCGGGAATGAGGGGCTCAATGTGATCGCTCATTCCCGGTGCTATGGATGCATAGGCCATGATGAGAAACGCGATGGGAATGACGAAAACGCCGATAACCCTGCTGGCTGCTAATCGTTCATAAAAAAGATAGAGGAAAACAATGGCCCATGCGAAAAATACCATGGATTCATACAGATTCGACAGAGGGGCATGGCCTATGCCAAGGTCATAGGATGCTTTCCATCGCAGGAGCAGGGCAACCGTCTGCGCAAGAAGCCCCCCGAAGGCCGTAATGGTGGCAAAAATTCCCCAGACTTCTTTGTTGAGCATCATTCTGAAGAGATAGAAGACAAAGGAAGCAAAATAAATAAAGGTCACCCAACTCAATATGGTGGTATGGATCATGTTTTCAATTTCTCCCTGATTGCAAGGCATAGAAAACGGATTTTTCGCTCAAGACCTGCTTTATTCCGGTTACTCCTGCCGGCAACTCGAATAAGCGTTTTCCCGTCAATCGGCCCCATCCATATCCAGATACGCTGATGGACCATCCAAAGAGCCATCATCAGGCCGATGACCATCAGAAAGCCGCCTGCGGCAACCAGCGGTGCACCGGGATCGCGTACGACTTGCAGCCCCGTATTATATGTCGGTTCCACCCGGTCAAACCCGCCGGGAGATTCGCTGTAACTGGCTTGATAGAAACGGATCTTCTCAAAGGATATGGGGTGGTTGACCAGAACCGGCCCCTGGTAAACAACCTGCCCGTTTTTAATGAAAGAGAGATCGGAGCGGTATGTTTTCGGCATGCCGTTTTCGTAAAAATCGACAATGAATTTATCGCACCGGACGGCGAAATCCATTTTCTGGATGCCTCTATTCCCTTTCAGTTCCACTTCACTGGTGGATTGACCCTCTCCAAGATTGACGTACGCTTCGAATCCGAAAATGGAGCCGATGACGGCGCCCATGATCATGACCAGGATACTCATGTGAACCACATAAACGCCCAGGTGAGATAGTTGTCCGTGCTGGCCGAACAAGATGATTCCTTTACCCGTGTCATTTTTCCAGATAACCCGGAACCTTGTTTTCAAAAGTGTCTCCAAAACCTGGAGGGTTGTGTCTTGATTTGCATCTGTTATCAATGTCTGATGCAGCGGCAGATTAATAAACAGGTCCACTGGTGCGAGAAAAGGAGGTGAGCTGGCTTGCTTCCAGGAAAGGGGTAGACGGTTCAAGGAGCAGACCACCAGATTCATGGACAACAGCCATATCAGGATATGGAATATCGTGGAATGGTACAGATCGAAGATCTGCAGGTATTGAAGCATGTTTGAGACGCCCGGTGAAAGCCTCTCGATAAGCTCCTGCGCCTCCTCCTGTTGCGGGATTAAGGTGCCCGCAATAGACAGCAGCACGATAAGGATCAAAAGGACAACGGTCAACCTGCCGGAGGAGAAAAATGACCAGATCGGGTTGGCTTGTTTCGGCATTCGCTGTTTTCTCCATAGTGATGGTATATAATGCATCATGAAACCATTTTTGTCGCAATAGAAAAAAACATATTGTATTATTATAGAAAGTGTAATGAGAAATATGTTTAAGAAAGGCGTTTTCCATGAGTCCTTTTGAAGGCATTATGCTGATATGCTTCGGCTTGAGCTGGCCCATTTCCATTGCCAAGTCCATTCACGTCAAGCATGTGGAAGGCAAGAGCCCCTTGTTCATGATTATTGTTTGCATCGGCTATGCCAGCGGCATCGTGCACAAGATCCTCTACTCCTATGACTGGATCATTTTTCTGTATGGAATTAACATGGCCATGATCGTGGTGGATTTGGCGCTTTATTTACATTACAATAAAATAGACAAATTACCCCTGACGTGATTCACGAACTATGGCAATGATTGAAACCAGATCACTTGTAAAAAATTACGGCAAAATACAGGCCGTTCGGGGCATTGATCTGAATATAGGAAAGGGCGAGATATTCGGCCTTCTCGGACCAAACGGCGCGGGCAAGACGACCACCATCGGGATGCTCTGTACGATTATCCGTCCAACCTCCGGCAGTGCGTCGATAGCCGGCTATGACATTGTAAAGGCACCCGCAGAGGTAAGACGCAAGGTCGGCATTGTCTTTCAGGACCACACACTGGATACCATCCTTACCGGTTATGAGAACCTGGTGCTTCACGCCATGCTATACGGCATCCCATCCAATGTCAGGGAAAAAAGAATAAAAGAGCTTCTGGAACTCGTAGACCTGAAGGACCGCGCAGACAGCATCACAAGGACTTATTCAGGCGGGATGAGGCGGAGGCTGGAATTGGCCCGCGGCCTCCTGCATAATCCGGCGGTGCTGTTTCTTGACGAGCCGACCCTTGGGCTTGATCCACAGACGAGGGCCCGCACCTGGGATTATATCAGGAAGATGGCCCTGAACGAACTGACTACAGTTGTGCTCACGACCCATTACATGGAGGAAGCGGAACAGGTTTGTGATCGTGTGGGTATCATCGATTATGGAAAAATCATCGCACTGGGTACGCCAGAGGATCTGAAGGACTCTGCAGGGGGTTACATGGTAACGCTGCGTGTGAAGGAACCACCGCTGGAAATGTTGCGCGTATTGCCTTACGTTTCGGAAGTGAAGTTCAGTGACGGACGGCTTGAGATCAATATGAAAGAGGCCCATATCCACCTTCCCGATTTGCTCTGCAAGATACCCGATGTGGAGCATGTGGAAATGCGGGAGCCCTCGCTGAATGACTTTTTCATTAAGCTCACGGGTCGTGACATTCGTGATGAAGCGGGTGAAGACACAGGCAGCTGGGTGGAATCCGTAGCGCGGTATCGCCAGAGAGGGAATTGAACCAATGAGCAACGGGCAATTCCGTAAAGAGTTATTGGGCATCTATGCTGTCTGGTGGCGGGAGTTCAAAGTCTTTCAGCGGGAGAAGAGCCGGGTAGTATCAAGCATCTTCCAGCCCCTCATGTGGCTTTTTCTCTTCGGCAGTGGAGTAGGGGCCAGCTTCAGCCTAGGGGGGATCAGCTACCGGGACTATATATATCCCGGCATCCTGTCCATGATGGTTCTTTTCGGATCGGTTTTCTTCGGGCTCTATGTTGTCTGGGACCGTAAGCTCGACGTATTGAAGGCCATATTGGTTGCACCTGTATCACGTATCAGCATATTTTTTGGAAAGGTGCTTGGCGGCTGCACCGATATCATGCTCCAGGTGCTGATCCTCTTCGTCTTCTCATTCATGTTCCCGGCTATCAACCCATTGGGTATTCCGACGGCCCTGCTGCTGCTTTTTATAACCGCGATAGCGATGGTGTCACTAGGTCTCTCCCTTGGATCCTTTTTCGAAAGCCTCGAAGGCTTCCAGGTTGTCTCGACTTTTGTCGTCTTCCCTCTTTTTTTTCTGTCCGGTGCCTTATTCCCGGTCAATGACCGGCTGCCTATGTGGCTGCAGGGTATTGTGAAGCTGAATCCGTTGACATATACGGTTGATGGGGTCAGAGGCACGCTCCTAGGCATTTATGCCTTTCCATTTTATGTTGACATAGGGGTCATCGCTTTCTTTGCGATAGTAATGATCCTGGTGGGAAGCATTTCTTTCAGTCGGATGAAGTGATCTCTGGTGGAGCTTCTCCCCAAAATAACCGGATGAATACCATCCGATTGAAGTGTTCCATGATTTGCGCTTCCACAGGAAATGATTTCTTTGCCGTGCTGGAATTTAATCTATTTTAACCAATATTGAAAGTCAAAGTGCCTGGCTAAGGCATAACGGTGAGGAATTTTCTGTTTTCGTTATTTCCCCGATCATTGACATCCATTAAACCGATTCCTAAATTTTAATATTATTCAGTCATAAAAATAAGAAAGAGGTTCCTGGAGGCACAGGATGAATCAAATTGAACCTTATGGCAGCGGGAAAATAAAATGGGTGTCAACAGAATGGCTCAACGTGCACCTGAATGAAGAAGAAATGATTATTGTTGACGTTCAGCCGAATATTCATGACTACATTGCTGAACACATACCCGGCGCGATTTATATTCCGGAAGGCGTGTTGCGATCTCACAGGGGACACCTGCCCTGTGAATTTGTGGCGGAGGAAGCGATCGAGCCTGTATTTCGTCAGGCTGGATTGAAGAAGGGAATTCCCATAGTCGTCTATACGGGTACTAGTGTTTTCAAGGGTTGGGGGGATGGACTGGAGCAGACGATGATGGCGTACAGCATGGTACGCTTCGATCTGGATACCGTTTACGTATTGGATGGCGGTCTGGATAAATGGAAGGCGGAGGGGAAGTCCTTATCCCAGGAATTTCCAACTGCCATGGAATCCGATTTTAATGCCGTTATGGAGCCGGACTTCAGAATCGACTATGAGACATTCAAAGCGGTCAAGGATAAAAGCAATGTCATCCTGGTGGATGCA
>JBEKJA010000019.1:0-15050 GCA_050011475.1 Syntrophales bacterium | reverse complement strand
GAACTTACAAGTTCATGCAAATTTCCGGCTGGTTCGTCCACAGGCTCACGGGCGAGTTCAAGGATTCCGTGGGCATGGTCACCGGAGTATGGCCGCTCGATTACAAGAAGCTCTCCTGGCACGGCCTGAAGTTCGCATATGGCGCCTTCGGCGTAGAGCCGGAGCACATGGTGGATATTTATACCCCTGACACCGTACTCGGCCATATCACGGCAAAGGCTTCGGCCGAAACCGGGCTACCCGAGGGGCTGCCTGTGGTCGTCGGCGGAGGGGACAAGCAGTCCGAGCTGCTCGGTGCAGGTGCCATAGATCAGAGCATCGGGGTCATCAGCTACGGCACAGCCACCTGTATGGAGATCATCACGAGGAAGTACATAGCGGACAAGAGCCTCAGGTTCTTAACCTGGCCCGCAGCCCTTCCGCATGCATGGGACATAGAGTTTTATATTCCCCGCGGGTTCTGGATGGTGACCTGGTTCAAGCAGGAATTCGGGCATCATGAGGCCATCGAGGCGGGAAAGCGGGGAGTGGCACCCGAGGTGATCTTCGATGAGGTGATCAAAACCATCCCGCCGGGTTCCATGGGCCTGATGGTCCAGCCCTACTGGTCGCCACTTGTATCGGCAAAGTTTTCCAAAGGGTCCATCATCGGCTTCGGCGATGTGCACACGCGGGCCCACTTCTACCGTGCTATCCTCGAAGGGCTCGCATACGAACTCAGGAGACTCTACGAGTTCTTCAGCAGTAAGACCGGAGTGATTCTCAATGAGATCCGTATTGGCGGTGGCGGATCGAAGAGTGACGTGGCAGTCCAGATAGCCGCCGATATCTTCAATCTTCCTATCTCCAGGACAGCCACATCCGAGAACTGCGCCATGGGTGCAGCCATTGATGCCGCCGTAGGCACCGGCATGTTTGCTTCATTCGACGAGGCGGTCGCCTCCATGGTGAAAAAAGGCCGGATCTTTGAGCCGAATGCACAGAACCACCGGATTTACGATGACCTCTATAAGGGGGTGTATTCAAAGACCTATGGGGCACTGGAGCCGCTGTACAAAAAGATCGCCTCGATCACGGGATATCCATCGGAAGACTAAGCTTCTTCATACAGAGACCGATCCGGTAACAGAGGGGATATGGATGTCTTCATCAGAAAGTGAATAAGGAACATGAGGATGAAATTAAAATATATAAGACCAGACTGGACGGAACAAGCCCCGGCGCCCGGGACCTTCCGATCCATCGCCAAGTACGGCGATCCACGTCAGTTCAAACATCCAAGTGATGCCTGGGTCAAGATGATGAAACAGGAATTTCACATGAGTGATGCCGATTTCTTACAGAAGCAGAATGAGGGGTATGACCCGGTGGTTTTGAACCGTCCGCCAGCACTTAAGCCGGAACAGATCGAGACGCTTGCGACCATCGTGGGCATAGAAAATGTGGCCTTGGACGATTATAGCCGCGTCAAATACGCCTCAGCGAAGACCTCCGAAGAGCTTCTGGAACTCCGTAAGGGCGTCATCCGTGAGGTGGCCGACGTGGTCGTGCATCCGCGCAACAAGCATGACGTGCAGAAGATCGTGCAATATTGTGACGCCGAGCGCATCCCCACCACGATCTTCAGTGGTGGATCGTCCGTTAACTTCGGCTGCCGGCCGTTCAAGGGCGGCATCTCACTGGTATTGAGTACGCACATGAACAAGCTCTTGGAGGTCAACGAGCTCAACCAGCTTGCCCGCGTACAGCCAGGCATGTTCGGGCCAGCTTACGAGGAGGCCCTCAACAACGCCCCTGAACGCTTCAGTTGCAAACGCCGCTATACCTGCGGCCATTTCCCACAGTCCTTCGAGTATTCCACGGTGGGCGGCTGGGTCTTAACCCTGGGTTCTGGCCAGGCCTCGACCTATTACGGCGACGCTTACGATATCGTGTTCAGCCAGGAATACGTCACCCCAGCCGGATCCTTCAAGACCCTGGATTACCCAGCCACAGCCACCGGCCCCAAGGTACACGACATCATGAAAGGTTCGGAAGGCACCTTTGGCATCTTAGTCGAGGTTACAATGAAAATCTTCCGTTACATGCCCGATAACCGGCAGCGCTTCAGCTTCATGTATCCCACCTGGGAGGCGGCGGTGAACGCCAGCCGCGAGATCATGCAGTCCGAGTTCGGCATGCCCGCTATCTATCGCATCTCCGACCCAGAGGAGACCGACCGGGGTTTGAAACTCTATGGTATGCCGGGTTTTGTGGATGCCTTCCTGGCGTATCGGGGGTTCCTGCCCATGCAGCGCTGCCTGTGCCTGGGCAATGTTGAAGGCGATCGGGACTATACCCGCCTGGTGGCGCGAAAGATCAAGCGCATCGCCCGTAAATATGGCGCCATCTATCTGACCGGTTATGCCGCGCGTAAATGGGAACGAACCCGCTATACCGAACCATATATGCGCGAGGATCTGAACGATTACGGCATCGTGATCGATACGCTGGAGGCCAGCGTCACTTGGGACAACCTCCACCGCCTGCATGAAGGGGTGCGCACTTACATCAAGAGCCGTCCGGATACCATGAGCATGACACATGCCTCGCACTTCTACCCGCAGGGGACCAATCTCTACTTTATATTCATTGCCCGCATGGATGTGGACGAGTACGTCACCTTCCAGAGCGACATCATCGACCAGATAGTGAAATACGGCGGTACGTTGAGTCATCACCACGGGGTGGGCCGCTTGCTCGCACCTTGGATGGAATTTCACCTTGGTTCGGAACAGATGGCTGTCCTGCGGGCCGTGAAGCACCACTTCGACCCGCACAACATCATGAATCCAGGCGGCCAACTCGGGCTGGATGATATCCCCGTTCGGAGATGAATCGGGGACAACCCCTTAATACATATGCTTTAACATTAAGGAAGTGCCCGTGGAGAAAGATAATGCCCTAGTCATTCTGGCGGACACAAAGAGCAGCATCGTACCGGCGTTGAGCGAGATCTTTGAGCATTTCGGCATGTTACCAAGTTCACTTGAAGATGTTGATGCTTGGATCGAGCGGATCCATCAGTCTTGAAAGTAGCTGGTCATCGAGGATACGTAAGAGGACATCACTATGGAAACTAAGGTTGAAAAACTGACACAGTTCTTTGAACAGGTGAAGACATTATCATTCTGGCAGCGAGTATTCCGATGGACACAATTCAGAAGTCTCAGCTATGAGGCGTATGAAGAGTTCAAATTGCTTCTCCTTCAAGCAGGCCAGTTATCCCAAGACGTTGTTAAGGCCATGAATGACATTTCAATCCTTGAAAACGATAAGCAACACCTCGCTTTTACGAATTCTTCTTTGAGTATTGAACTTTCCACATTAAAGACGGAAACCGGTTACTTGGCACAGGAGAATTCCCGACTCACCCAAGAGAATACTATTTTTAAGCAAACAGAAAGTGACAGAAAAACAAAATACGAGAAAGACGTTGCTGTACTAAACTCTATCAGAGAACAAATTCAGAACGACCGAAAAAGGGAAATTGAAGAACAGCAGGGGAAAGAGATTGATAGACTCAACGCCTTAAAGGAAACGTGGACGAATCATGAGGATAACGTCAAAGAGTTTGTCAAGGCTCTCTGTCAGAAGCATACCATCGAATATATCGACAAAGTCCCTTTCAAGGGGAATCCCGACAATACAATCAAGATATGTGACGAATATATCATCTTTGATGCAAAGAGTCCTGCGTCGGACGACCTGAGTAACTTCCCCACCTACATCAAACAGCAGACAGAAGCAGTCAAGAAGTACATCAAGGAAGAAAATGTGAGAAAAGACATCTTCCTAGTCATTCCATCAAACACAGTTGAGGTCATCAACCAATACTCATTCAATATGGCTGATTACAATGTCTACGTCGTCACACTCGATGCGCTTGAGCCTATCATCCTGAACCTCAAGAAACTCGAGGAATACGAGTTTATAGAACAGCTCAGCCCTGAAGAACGAGATAACATCTGCAGGATTATAGGGAAGTTCTCTCATATGACGAAAAGAAGAATTCAGATAGACCATTTCTTCGGACGCCAATTCCTCGAAATCTTGTCAAAGTGCGAATTAGACTTGCCTTCCGATATCATAGAGAGGGTGAATGAGTACGAAAGGTCCGAGAAGTTGAATCCGCCAATTGAGAAGCGGGCGAAAGTCATTTCCCAAAAAGAGCTGGAAGACGACAGTCAGCGGATTAAGAAGGAAGCTGAGACAAAAGCAATTGCCTTCCCGACTTCACTACAGCAAGATATAAAGGTGCTGCCTTTATACAATGACGACAAGTTGAACGATGAAGCATCCTGAGCATTGGTTTCTTGAGGTTATCCCTTAAAACGTATAGAAAGATATTCATTGAAATTGAAATGATGAAGATATTAAAATCGTTTTGCTTAAGTATTCAAAAATGCAGACTCGATTTTGAGCTTGATCCAAGGTTTCTCTTAGAAATCGATGATAATGAACCGCATCAGTCACTTTTATGGCACATCGCAGAATGGGTCAAATACTTTTCGATTAAGGAATTTTATAGCCTACGCGATCCCAGCATTTTCTCCAAAGAGAGCGTATCAGCGGGGTTGCTGCACAGCACCGTTATAAAAGACCTCACATTTGCCGCCTTGAACAAAGCGATTTGCCTTTCTGTAAAGATCTGAGATTGAGCCAACAAGGGACTCGACCGCGCTTACCGCGCCGACTTGGGGACTGCCGAAGGAACCGACAATGCTTTGTTTGAATTTTGCACATCCCTTGTCATCGAGCAGCGCCACTATTACATTATCATATCGTTCGCTGACAAGATCGAGCTTACCTTTAAGGGCAACTCGATTATGGCGAGTCGCGAGGGCACAGTCCGTAGCGTCTGCAACACCTTTTTTTATCTTCCATTGCGAGATGAACTTTGTAATAGTGCCATGCCCTCCTCGGGTCTGGTTGTAAAGGTCCCCGTAACGGTATGCATTGAGTGCAACTGTACTGAGTGGGCCGGCGATGAAGAAAGCGCCGAGGTCGACGAGACTGAACTTCTGGCTCGTTTCATACGATGATAGGACTTTATCAAGGTCCATAGTATAAATGACGAGATTATCACCCCGGAGAGAAAAAGTTCCGTCCATGCTGCTCATCAGAGTGCGATGTCCTTTTTCTTTCATCGTTAGGGAGGTATAAAGATCAACATTCCCACTGATCACTTTTTTTGTACCAAAGGACTCCTCAAGTTTTGCGAAGTCCAGCTTCGATACCTTCAAATTGATTTTATACGTTGTATCGAGTTCCGACTTATCTATCATAGCATCTCCTTCACCATTCGCGCCGAAGATATCCATGGTGAGGGGCATGAGATGGATTACTCCCTTTGCAACTTCAATAGGACTTTTGACATTGTAGATTTTGAGGTCCTTTTTCCGCACCTCCTTGCAGTCAAAGCTTCCTGTGAATGAAACGTTCTTTATGATGTCCGCTGCGTTATCTCCTATGGAGAGACCCTTGATGACTAGATTGATGTCTTTCAACTCGGTCTTTTCACCCGTCTTCTTGTCAAGATAGACAAGCACCCCTTTGAGCAGGCTCAGCTCATCCAAACTGGAAGCTGCTCCCGGCCCTGCTGCCGTCGGTTTCTTTACAGTACTTTCGAAATTATATTTCCCATCAGCGTACTTCACTATGGCGACGGCCGGTTTGACGAGCTCGCACCTAGTGACGTTGATTTGCTTCTTCAGTAGGGGCATCAACTTCACCCCTATCTTAAGGTTTTCGAGGAAAAGTATTTCGTCTCCCTTGTTGGCGACATGGATTTCATTAGCTGATATGCCAAAGGGAAAGAGCGAAAGCCCCATCTTCCCATTGATCCGGACATCCATGCCGGTCGCTCCGGAGGCAATGGCCTCGAGTCGATGCTTGTATGCATTTATGTTGAAGGAAAGGATAAAAAAGGCTGTCACGAGGACAAGAGCTGTTGCACCACCACCAAGGATAAGAAGGACTTTCTTCCTCTTCGTAATCATTTCAACATTTCATCCGAGGCACAGGGAGCCAGGAATCCCTTTACTAAATTAAGTCTCTATTTTTATTTAATGGCTTATTTGCTGTCTTCTATTAAAATATTATACTCTTCCTCTTGAAAATCAACTTCATTGTATACAAGTCGTGCAACTTTTTCAATATATCTTCCCCCTATTACTTTTTTTCAATTCATAATCCTTAGTTCTGAGAACTGCTCACGTCTGAACGTTATAGGAGTAATCAGCAAAATGCTTTCTTCCTGAAGTCTCGTTTTTATAAGTTAATCTATCCACATAATGTTTCGATCCGATATAAACGACAAAATCCATAACTGCACATGTAATTTGTATGCGCCAACATGTAAATATTTGCGGAGCTCAGGCTTAAAATGTAGTAGATTTTCTGGAAATAGAACGATATCATCACTTCCGGAAATGCCATCCGGTGTGGTTGGCATGTATCCTGGAAGTAGCCAAAGTGTGTTTTTGATGAGATACAGGTGATAATCGGTAGTTTCCATAGGAGGGTGCTATGCAGCTTTTCGACATGCCCGCAGCCAAGCGCAGAAAGAGAAGCACAAACCTGATGGTAAGCGTACTTCTAAGAATTATGGCAGCAAACTACAACCGGCGAAGCTCACTTAGAAAATACCTTGCAAGTGATGAGGGCTGGCTTAATTTTTCTGTTGGCCTCCGAACGGAAAATGGTTCTGTCCAGAGTGCTATAGCCTTTCAGGATGGGACTGTCTCGGTGACTTCCCATATTCCAGCCAATACCGATGTTCAAATGATTTTTGCATCGGATACGGCATTAAAAAAGCTTCTGACAGCGCCGACTACCGAGCAGGTCTACATGCTGCTGAAAAGCGAAATGAGGACCGAAGGAAAGCAAACCTACTTGCTTCTGTTTCTTTTTCTGGTCTCCGTACTTTTGCAAAAGCTTCAAATACGGGGTTTGGAGAAGGAGAAGGCGAAAACGAGGAAAAGCGCTCTCAATGTATGTTTACAGCACAGGCCGGAACTCAGTGATGAACTTGCCGCACGCAGGACCCGTTGCATGAAGGCGGAGTCGAGAGATACGGGTGTTAAATACCTTAAAGAGCCGTATCTTTCTGAAGTTACTCTTGACGATTTCCCAAGGCTGAAACAATTTCTCAATGCACACTTTGAAACCAAGGCTGATGTCTGTATCGAAATGCCCAGGCTCATGACCGAGTGGCACAAGAAGAACGGGTTCGATACTATGAATGATGGAACGCCATGGATTCCGGAGCTCAGAAGGGCACATGTTTTCAAATACATCATGGCAAACCGCCAGCCGATTATTCGAAAGGCAGACCTTATCGCAGGTACCACAACATCTAAGGAAGTCGGCGCCCTGCCTTACGTTGATGCCGCGGGGACATATCTATGGCCCGAACTCTTCACTGTTCCTCACCGGCTGCTTTTCCCATACAACATCTCGACAGAAGATATCTGGACCCTTCACCACGAGATATTCCCGTACTGGGCCGACAAAAATTTCCGTGAGAGGCTTCGCCATAAACATAATGACCCTCTGGCACAGCGTATTGACGAACGTTTTGCCGTTTATTTCACCTTTAAGTCTTCCGCGTTTTCACACATCATCCCTGACTTTCCAAGGATCCTTCGCAGGGGGACAACCGGCATCATTGAAGATATCAGGCGCGCTATGGAAGGGGACCCTGGAGACCACGAAAGGAATGATGCACGCAAAGCCATGGTGATCTCGTTGGAGGGACTTGCCGCCTATTCCCGGAACCTCGCTAAAAAGGCAGCTGCGGATGCGGCCGGTGAGGTCGATCCAAAACGAAAGGCCGAACTGGAAAAACTTGCAATGATCTGTTCGCGAGTGGTAGAGCATCCTGCCCGAACCCTTGATGAGGCGGTCAATGCTACCTGGATCACCATGGTGGGAGCACATATGGAGAGCACAAACGCCGGCCTGTCACTTGGAAGGCTGGACCAGTTGTTTCAGCCATATTACGAAGCCGATATGGAAAAATTGGACACCAAGGAAGAGCGAGATCAATATATCAGGCACGCCATTGAATTAGTAGGCTGCTTCTTCTTTCGTTGTACGGACCACCTTCCATGTATGCCTTACATTGCAACCATCTACTTCGGTGGAAGCTCGTCGGATCAGGCAATAACCCTGGGCGGCCTGACGCCGGATGGAGAAGATGCGGTAAACGATATGACATATATTTTCCTGAAGGTTACGGAGATGCTATCAATTCGAGACCCGAATATGAATGCGCGATATCACCCCGTGAAAAACAGTGATACTTACCTTAAGCGCCTTTGCGAGGTGAATCTCATTACGGCGGCAACGCCATCCATGCATAACGATGCGGTCATCATGGAGTCTCTCAGGGAGTTTAATTATGAAGATCGTGACCTGAGGGACTGGGCAGCAGTGGGCTGTGTAGAGCCGACCATTGCCGGCAAACATGCAGGACATACGAATTTTCAGTTGATCAACATGGTTGCCGCGTTGGAAATGGCACTCAACAATGGAACACATCCCCTCATGCGCTGGAAACTGGGGCCCGATACGGGAATCATTGAAAATGGCGATTTCAAGAACTTCGAGCAGTTTTACGAAGCGTTTCTCACGCAATTTCAATTTCTCATCGATGAATCGATAAAGCTCAACAACTGGTATGCGGTGGAGCACCAGTATGTGCGGCCCACACCCTTCCTTTCAGCAGTCATCGATGGCTGTATCAAGAAGGGTGCCGATGTAACGAAAGGCGGGGCAAAATACAACAGCTCCGGTACAGCGATTATTGGGCTGGCTGATGTGACTGATTCGCTAATGGTGATCAAGAAACTCGTATTTGATGAGAAAAAAGTATCCTTCACTGATCTCAAGAAAGCTGTTGACTCAGACTTTAGAGATGATCCGGCCCTGCATGCAATGGTTACGCGTAAAGTGCCTTTTTTCGGTTCCGGAAGCGATGAAGCAGTGGCTATGGCGAACCGCCTTACAAAGTTTGCCCATGATTATTACATCGCCATACCGCATTATCGTGGGGGAAAATACACGGTGGGATTCTGGACAATGTCTCAGCATGTTGCATTTGGAACTTTAACGGGTGCGCTTCCATCCGGGAGGCGTGCCGGCAAGCCCTTCACGCCCGGACTTACTCCTGAGCCCAACGCATCACGCAGCCTTCTGGATAACATGCGCGATGTTGCACGTCTTGACCCCCACAATATCACTAACAATATGGCGTTTAACGTAAAAGTTGTGCCTTCTCCTCAAGATTCACCTGAGAAAGCGGTGCAGGATATATTTTCATATGTGAAGACCTATTTCACACTTGGCGGAATGCAAATGCAGATGAATGTCGTAACATCGGCTACCCTTCGCGATGCAATGGCCCATCCGGAAAGCTATCGCAACCTGATCGTGCGCATATCAGGCTATAATGCTTACTTCGTAACTCTTCACAGGGACCTTCAGCTTGAATTGATCAACAGGGCCGAGTACGGCATCGAACACTGACAGGAGAATTGAAGCATGAAAGCATTGATGTTCGATTATAACATTCCAAAGGTAGTACTGAAAAAGGCTGGTGTCGGGAGCGACTTTCTTCTTTTGAAATACGGTGACAATTGGCCAAAACCAAAGATTGTTCATCCTGATCATGTTCTGGTGAAAAATAGGCTTGGCGGAATATGCGGTTCCGATCTGCATCAAATATCCGTGAAGTTGTCACTATACGCAAGCATCATGGCATCATCCGTCAATCCCATGCCCATGGGCCACGAGACCGTGGGTACCGTGATGGAGACGGGGACAGCCGTTGCGAACCTCAAGCCGGGTGACAGGGTTGTATATAATCCCTTGGCTCGCTGCTCCTTTTACGGTTTTGATCCCTGCCCGAGCTGTCGTATGGGTAATTACCAGCATTGTTTTTGTCTTGTTGGTATAGGGGACGGATCCGACCTTGAACAGAAATATGGCGGGAGGAAGAAGTTCGGCGGGTATGGGACGGGGGGATTTGGTGAATATCTCGTAGGTATGGAGCGGCAATTCCATAAAATACCCGATCACATGCCGGATGAGGTGGCTGTGCTTGCCGAACCGTTCACCATTGCCTTGCATGCAGTCATGCGATGTATGCCGCGGCATGAAGATACCGTCATGGTATTGGGAGCAGGTATCATTGGACTCCTGATAATCAAAGCATTAAGGGGCCTTGGTTCGAAATGCCGGATCATTGCACTGGTTCGATATCCTGCCCAAGGGGAGATGGCAATCAAACTGGGGGCTTCGGAAACCATATCCGAACGCAACAGTGAAAAGCTTTATAGTAAAGTAGCCGAGGCTACCGGCGGTTCTCTGTTCAAACCACTTCTCAGCAAGCGTGTGCTCTATGGAAATAAAGGACCGGATTTGATTTATGATTGTGTGGCCTCCGAAACATCAGTGGATGATGATATCAGGCTCATCAGGAGTAATGGGAAGATTATACTCGTCGGCTTGGGTTTCAATATCACCCACAAGGTCGACTGGTCACTGGTCATATATAAGGAAATCGAATTGAGGGGAGCGTTCCTGTCAGGTAGACAAGTCCACGATGAGAAAGAGGTCGATGCTTTCAATCTGGTATTGGATATTATGGCGCGTGACACAAAAAGCTTTTCAGGCCTTGTAACCCATTTTTTCCCATTGGAAAAATATAAGGATGCAATACGATGCTTTCAATCCAAGAAGGCGAGCAACGCTATAAAGGTGGTGTTTGACTTTAGGGATAGTGAATAGCTCATGCCTTCAGGATCTAGACTAGCTGAGGGCCATGATTTATTTAACAGCCAATTGTAATAATGTTAGGTAGAATAAGATTACAGGTTTCAACTCGTAATCTTCATCATTCTATCTGTATCCATCTTGAGGACTTGTAGGAGTAGTCAACAAAATTCTTCCTTCCTGAAACATAGGTTTTCTAACTAAGCCAATCCATACAAGCTTTCAATCCAAAACAAGTAATCATTCTGTCTTATTTCTACCACCAAGAAATTGGCAATTTGATACCTAGAAAAAAATAGGTAAATTATAACAAGCATATAGGTAATTTATTTTGGGGACTTCTTGACTATTTGCTCAAGGAATTTTTGATGTATTTCACCACATTATCTCATGATTTCAATGTGATATATCCAAGTATAAGTCATTAATCTCATTAGGGAAACTGAGTATATTCCTTTGATGTCTGTTTCTGTACCTGTTTAGTTTCTTCTGACTTTGTTTCGTCAGTTACAAATCTCTGACCCCCGTATAACCACACCTTGTAAGATTCACCTTCTTTGAAGACATCAAAGTTTATAATCTCACCTGAAATAAGTCTACTACCAACACTTACAAGATCATTAGATGTTCCTATTGGTTCACCATTCAAATTAAGCATATCAACGTAAACTTTCATATAATCAACATTGGAATTATTTACAGTCGTGTCTTTTAATACTTCACATACTATATGTATTTTCGCGTATATATCTAGAGGATCATAATATTTTGTAGCAGTCTCATATGTTCTAAGTATCTTCAAGTATCCATTATTATCAAGTACTGTATCTTCAACCTTCTTTATCCGTTTCTGAACTTGACTCTCTATAATTTTCTCAATCTGTCTAGGTTCCACAGTTCCAGAGATCGTTTCACAGATAGTTCTATCCTGTTCCGTATGTTCAAGAACTTCCATGTTTTTGAGATATCCAGAACTGATGATTTGAATGAGATCATTTGTCAGTGTAAAGTTTGTCACTTTTCCTGTAGCCTCAATGAATGCTCCATACGACTCAATACCATTACGTATACTCATTGTTCTTGTGAGATCCCGAGCTTCCTGTGATGTTTCTCTACCCCCATATGTGTAACAGTAGTGACCTTTTATCGTTTCTTCTGATAAACAGACTGATGGGATAAGGAGAAATGTGAAGACATAGAGTAGAACGAATAAGAAATATCTTACATTCATTTTTTGAGATCTCCTATGAATGGTCATCCCACGTATTATGTAATACAAAGTAATACAAATATCAAGAACTTTTATTACTAAATGAATACCTATAAAAACCTATTATTAGTAGGTATTGAATATTGATTTAATCATGTATGCTTCTGTTACTTGAGATATGTAATTTTTCGATTGGCAATCTTTACATTTTGTTAAAAGACACTAAAAGAATTTGTAGGAGAACTAAATAATGATGAGCCGATATGACAATGCCTATAAAGTCAAGTGTGGTTTAGGATATTTAAGCAAAGCTCAAAATGATACTTGCTTGCCTTCTACTCAACCAGGTAAAAAAACACCTTTTAATTTTTCAATGGTGATACCGCACGTAAGCCGATGCCACCGGGGGGTCGCTCCCCAATAGGGTGAATTTACTGCCCCCCCCACTATTTGACCGGCACTGGACACGGTTCATTGATGGAGTAGTCGCACAATCACTAGAAGGAGATCCGGAAAGTGAATCACTTTTGATATTAAAGTGGGGAGATTGTGGGGAGAGACAAGGCATATTGATTTATTAAAAATATATAACTTTGTGTTATCATTAAACTATTATCAAATTGATATACGGATTATAAATCCTCTCATATCTATATTCATCCCCACAACCAGCCCTATAATCTCCGATCTCCTACCGATCTAAAAGCTAAAAATTCCTTTTAAATTTCTTTAATTCACAGTATAAAATTTCATTTATCATAGACCTTTGTAGACGTAAGCTCGGGGGGGGTATATCACGTGGACAAGTCTATGACATTCAAGGTTTACAGATCATACATCCCCAATTTTGTAAAATTTGTTGGTTCTACTTCAGCATTCAGAAGACTGCAGAAGTGTTATTGATTTGTCTTATAATTGATCAGACATAAACTTGTGTGATTGAGTTTTCTGTTCAAGAAACGGGCCCCCTCGGATGTAACCGAGAAAGCGGAGCTGTGTAAACTGATTAAGCCATGAAATTATTTATTACAGGCGGCGCAGGGTATATCGGCAGCCATGTTGTAAAAGCCCTTGTACATAAAAAACATGAACTGTTCATTTACGACAACCTCTCCACCGGCTATGAGTGGGCCATTCTGCATGGTAATCTAGTTTAAGGTGATCTAGCAGACACGATCTTACTGAATGATACTCTGAGCACGTTTAAGCCAGACGCGGTGATCCAATTTGCTGCCTCAATTCAGGTAGAGGAATCTGTCAGGGAACCCCTGATGTACTATCAGAATTATGTCAACCACACCCTCAATCTCTTGGAGGCCATGGCAAGGTACCACGTCCGCAATTTTATCTATTCATCCACTGCTGCTGTTTATGGTATTCCTGCGCAAATACCTGTCAATGAAACAGCCCCCTCTGCAACCTATCAATCCTTATGGGATCTCCAAAGTTATGGTCGAACAGGTTTTGAAAGACTTGGACGTGGCTAATGAATTCCGTTACATCTTCTTGCGATATTTTAATGTTGCTGGAGTAGACCCGGAAGGTCGCATTGGTCAGGTATACAAAGAATCAACCCATCTCATCGCTCGGGCGTTGAAAACGGTTCATGGCGAGTTTCCCAAACTGTCCATCTATGGTACTGATTACCCCACGCCGGATGGAACCTGCATCCGCGACTACATCCATGTGGATGACTTAGTGGAGGCCCATGTGCTGGCACTAAATTAGCTAATGGGACAAGGCGGACCGAAATCATGAACTGCGGCTATGGTCATGGTTTCTCAGTAAAAGAAGTCATTGAAGTGGCTAAAAAGGTAACCTCTATCGATTTCAATATAGAAGAGGCAAACCGCAGACCCGGTGATCCTCCCATTCTTGTTGCCGACAGTTCTCGCTTGAGAAGCCTGACTGGATGGATCCCCAGGCACGGCGATTTGGAATTTATTGGCCAAACTGCCTAAAACTGGGAATTAAAATTTATTTTAGATCATAAAAGATAATAATATTCTTACCATTGAAGATGGAGCTTCTATGAATAGAGTATGAGAGTCAACTAATACTTTAAATGATGAAGAGCGTGAAAAAATTATTTATTGCGGTCGCATTGGTAATGCTTGTGTTTCCTGCAAGGAGTATGGCTGCTGATGATAGTATGTCCACGTTACTCACTGCGGAACAAGATATCAAGATGGCATCATCCGAAATTGACACTTTGATGGTGTATGGAGGAGGTGCAAATTATACTGATGCCACCATTAGAAAAGCCACAGCGGCAATAGGATCAATAAATAAAACCACGCTAGTTTTAAGACCCGGGACTTGGACAATATCCAATACTCTGACTATTACCAGTAATATAATTCTCAAGGTATTTCCCGGGACCAAAATCTCTATTTTACCTAGCAAGACCTTAACCATCAATAGTCCGTTTGACGCTGGACTCTATAAGGTATTCAGTTGCGTTGGGACAGGTGCGGTTTTAGGTTTGGTAGAATCCAAGCCTGAGTGGTTTGGTGCTTCCATGACTGATGCAAGTGTGGCAATTCAAAGTGCGTTAAATTCATTGGCTAATCCGGGAAAACTTAAACTGTCGGGTAAATATACCATTCTCTCTATTGCCAATACCAGGCTGACCATTCCTCATGACAACATAACCATCGAGGGAGATGGGCCTGATAAGACCTCGATTACTGTAAGCGGTAAAAATGAGTGTGGGCTTTTCTTTGGATTGAATCGTTCCAATATTCAAATAAGAGGCATTAGGTTCTATGGAAATAATCAGGCATCTGGTGGTGGGGGGGCCTACCTCAACGGTTCAGCCATATACTTTAACGCAAACAACAGTGCTGCTGCGATAACAGGCAAGTTTGTGATTGGAAACTGTGAGTTTGATAATTTCAGATCTGCTTACTGGGTGTGCTTTCTCAACAGCGGTTCAACCTACGCAATGCAGAATATAGAGATTCGGAGAAATAAGTTTTATTCTTATTCCGGCAATTCGCAGGAGCCGACAGTTGGC
>JBEKJA010000018.1:0-15290 GCA_050011475.1 Syntrophales bacterium | reverse complement strand
TATTTATCGTTTTGGGAAACAACGATGTCCCCGGGTTCACGACGCACTTAAAAGATATCACCCTGCTGTAGCGAATTATTATGATCAATGGAAATTATCCGGCAGAGAACCCCTTATTCATGGATTTTAATGCCTTCGACAAGCTGGGAGAGTCCATCACAGTGCAGGGATTACGGGATAGGAGAGCGGCACTGACTCCTGATATGGTAGCAACATATGTTTACACATCCGGGACTACGGGTCCACCGAAGGCAGCCATGCTTTCCCATAAAAATTACTATGCAGCCGCCGCAAGTATGAAGGTCTGGACGCAGTTTCTTACAACTGCCGTCGAGCAGGTAAAGACAACCTGCTTTCTGACTCTTGCGCATGTGTTTGAAAGGAATGTGTCTCTTTTGACTCCACTTGTAACGGGTGCGTGCGTTTATTTTGCAGATCTATCCAAGGCCATGGATGAGTTGAGATTGATACAGCCGACGATTGTCATGGGACTTCCAAGGACCTGGGAGAAAGTCTATGAAACGATTATGGCAAAACGCGATACCATGCCAGGCAGGAAACAAAAGATATTCAACTGGGCTTTACAGACGGGTCAACAATATAACAAATGCCTGTATGAAAAAAAACCAATGGCACTCCCTCTTAGAGTTAAATACTCTGTTGCCAATACCCTGGTTATCAAGAAGATTCTTGATGGGATCGGCTGCTTCAACGAAGCGAAGCATATACTCACCGGGGGTGCTGTCTCGTCAAAAGAAATTATCGATTTTTTCTTTTCGCTCGGTCTTTGGATATGCCAGGTGTACGGCCAAACAGAAGCCCTCGGCATGGCCTCGGGTGAAACCAGGGAAAACATGCGATTCGGCTCTGTAGGAAAGCCATTCCCTTTCACGGAAATTAGAATAGCCGACGATGGTGAAATCATGGTCAAGAGCGACATGGTATCGCCTGGCTATTACAAAGATTCCGAACTGACGAATGAAACTTTCCGTAATGGATGGCTTTACTCCGGTGACCTTGGCTATATAGATCCTGACGGTTATGTATTTATTACGGGCCGCAAGAAAGACATCATCATCACATCGGGCGCCAAGAATATAACCCCTTCCAAAATAGAAGCATCTCTTATGAGTGTTCCCCTGGTGGAGCATGCCGTTGTTGCAGGCGACGGAAAGAAATATCTCACAGCATTGATAACGCTGAGTTTCGAAGATGGCCAAAACTTCGCAAAGAAAAAGGGTCTGGAAGTCAGAGATTATAAGTCTCTCATCACAATGGACGGCCTGAAAGAAGAACTGGAGAGGCACATTGCTGCCGTTAATGAAAAATACTCGCGCGTTGAGCAGATCAAAAAATTCACGATCCTACCCGCGCCATTGTCAATCGAAGGAGGGGAACTCACAAGCCTCAACAAGATAAAGCGTTTTGCCGTGATTCAAAAATACGTGAAGGAAATAGATGAAATGTATAAGTGAGATTCGATCATCTTTTTCAAGGAGGAAATATTATGGTCAGAAAAGAGATGGCGGGAAAGAAGATGGATGAATTTGAATTTCCTGTCGAGAGGGGCAAAATAAAAGAATTTGCCAGCGCGATTTGTGATCCAAATCCCATATACAGGGATAGAGCTTACGCCAAAAGCCAGGGATTTGATGATGTGATTGCACCGGTGACTTTTCCCGTCGCCGCCAGCTTTCATATGCCATACGACAATTATGTTCTGGAGACATCATTGAAGTTGGGCATGGATCCGGGCAAGAGTGTTCACGGTACATTCGAGATCATTTATCAAAGACCGGTCTGTGCCGGGGAGACACTAAGGGGAGAAGTCGTCATCGGCGATATTTATGAGAAGGAGGGAAAACGCGGCGGGAAAATGACCTTCGTCGATATGAAACAAAACTTTTATGACGAAAATAACAAGCTGGTCATCACAATCAGTAATGTCTTTATTGAAAGAGCCTAAGAGAGATCTCTCCATGGAGGAAATGATATGACCAAGCAAAAACTTTATTTTGAGGACGTAAAAGGAGACGAAGAGCTTCCATCCACACAGCTTACCATAACCAGAACACATATTGTGAAATATATCGGAGCTGGAGGTGATTTCTTCCCCATTCACCACGATGAAGAATTTGCCAAATCGGTTGGACTTCCATCGGTCTTCGCAAATGGTCTGATGCATGGAGGCATGCTGACAAGAATCATTACAGACTGGGCAGGAAACGGAAAAGTAAAGCGCTACAAGATACGGTTCGCGACAATGGTCTGGCCGGGCGATACCCTTACATTTGCGGGGCGCGCTGTAAAAAAATATCAGCAGGGTGAGGAGAATCTTGTGGATTGCGAGCTTTCTGTTGTGAATCAGAAGGGCGAGGCGGCAATCACCGGTGAAGCCACTGTTTCACTGCCATCAAGACAATAAATTAAAGGAGCCTATCGTATGGATTTCAATGTGACGGAAGAGCAGAGAATGTTTGCCGAATCTGTTGAAAAATTTGCACAGAAGGAAATTGCTCCCGGAGTGGAGGAGAGAGAAGAAAAGACCGGCTTTTCTTATGATGTCTGGAAAAAGATGTCCGAGTTCGGTCTGAACGGTCTGTGCATACCCGTTGAGTACGGCGGCGGTGGGGCAGATCCGATAACAACAATCATCGGCACTCAAGCACTTGCCCGGGGTAGCGGTGACTTCTCTCTGATTGTGGTGTGGCTTTCCCATCTTCTTCTCGCTGCCATGCCGATTGTGGACTTAGGGACAGAGGCGCAAAAAAAGAAATATCTGCCTAAAATGGCATCCGGAGAATGGATTGGAGCATACGCACTGACCGAGCCAGAAGCCGGCACCGATGCCACAGGTCTGAGGACCACTGCGAAGAAAGATGGAGACAGCTATATATTGAACGGAAGCAAAACATTCATTTCGAATGCTCCGATTGCTGATGTATTCGTAGTCTTCGCCTCCATTGATCTTTCCTTGAGGGCGGGTGGAATCACCATCTTTATTGTCGACAGGAACACACCGGGTTTATCCACGGGAAAGCCACTGAAGAAATATGACGGGAATTCGGCTCCTACAGGGGAGATCTTTTTTGAAGACTGCAGGGTCCCGGCGGAGAATCTGCTTGGCAAGGAAGGTGAGGGATTCCTGGCGATGATTTCATCTTTGGGATGGGAACGTATGGCGTTCGGTTCGAGTATCGGCATCATGGAATGGGAACTAAACAAATGCATAGAATATGCAAAAGAGAGAAAGCAATTCGGTAAACCGATTGCCAAGTTTCAGCTTGTACAGGCTATGCTTGCAGAGATGAAGATAGATCTCGAAGCTGCTAGATATCTTGTCTACAACCTTGCCTGGAAAAAGCAAATGAAGACGGATACGGCGCTTGACGCAGCCATCACGAAAACATTCGTAACCGAAACTGCGAACCGGAATTCCCAAAAGGCGGTTCAGATTTTCGGCGGTAATGGTTGCATGCGGGAATATCCGATAGGCCATGGTCTATGGGCCAGCAAGATGAGTATGATTGGCGGCGGGACATCTCAGATACAAAGGGTTATCATCGGAAGATTATTAACCGGTCAATAAAAGAAATAGAAGGAGGAATCACTCATATGGGAAGTATACGTGGCAAGATCGCAATTGTCGGCATCGGCGAAGTCCCGACCGGCATGTATGCGGATCGGTCGTTTGTTGAAGCGGCAGTCCAGGTATCGGAAATGGCAATCAGGGATGCCGGCATTCCCAAGAAAGATATCGATACGGTCATTCCGATCGGCGCTGTGGCTAACTCGCTGGATAATGCCAATCTGGTCTGTTCCCTGATAGTTGAGGAATTGGGATTGGGTTCATCGGCAAAGAGCAACTTCCAGATTATGTCAGGAGGTTCCAGCTCTGCAAATTCCCTGAAAGTTGCCGCATCACTGATTGTTGCCGGTTTGTCCAAAGCAGTTCTGGTTGTTCACAGTGATCGTTTGGGAACAGGATTGGATCTGGCATCGGCTATTACAATTTTTTCCAAGGCTTCTATCAGTCAGGAATATGAAGCTCCTTTCGGCTTCAGCCAGTTGGCCCTGGATGGAATGATCCAGCAGCGCTACATGTATGATACGGGAACAACGGAAAGACAGATTGCCGCAGTTGTGGAGTCGCTCCGCAAGTGGGCAATGCTCAATCCCAACGCGATGCTGAGAAAACCCAGAACAGCAGACGAGGTCTTGAATTCAGGAATGCTTTCATCTCCGGTCAGGAAAAGAATGATGAATGTACTGGCGGACGGTGCTGCTGCCTTCATTGTCACATCCTCTGAACGGGCACGTGAATTAACAAAAAAGCCTGCATATATATTGGGTGTGGGGTCAAGGTGCACCAATTTCACAGTAACAGGACAGCCAATTGATCTTGTCAAGGCATGGGGACCGGCAGCTGATGACGCTTACGGGATGGCGGGCGTCGGCCCTAAAGACATAAAGGTTGCTGAGATTTATGATGCCTTTCCAACTTTCATTCTCATAGGGATGGAACTCCTGAAACTATGCGAAAGAGGGCAAGCCGGGAAACTTGTCGAAGAGGGCCATACCTCTCCCGGCGGCAGACTCCCCGTTTCCACAAACGGAGCAATGATGGCGCAAGGGCACACGGGGGCCGGCGGGGGCATGGCCATCTTGGTGGAAGCGGCACGCCAGGTCATGGGTAAGGCCGGGGACAGACAAGTACAGAATGCGGATATCGTCATAGAAACCGCTTCGGGCGGTGTGGGGATGGATTTTCACGTGGGAATTCTGGGAAGGGAGGCATAGGAACATGGCCGAATATAAAAAACCATTACCTTTGATAACCGGGCTGAGCAAAGTCTTTTGGGATGGATGCAAAGAAAAAAAATTACTTTATCAGCAATGCGGGGATTGCGGGCGGGTCATCTTCATGCCCAAGCATTTATGTCCTGATTGCATGAGCCATAACCTGGATTGGAGGGAATCAAAAGGCAAGGGTAAGATACATACTTTTACCGTTACGTATGATTATGCTCCGCCCGAATTCATGCCAGATGTTCCTTATGCGCTGGCGATCATCAAGCTTGATGAAGGGTTCTGCATGATGAGCAACATTGTGGAGTGTGATTACGATAGGCTGCGTTGTGATGCACCTGTTGAAGTTGTCTTTGACTCGGTGACGCCTGAAGTTACCCTTCCCAAATTCCGGCCCGTGGGGGAATGAGCGTGAAATTAAATGAAACAATCCAAATGTATTTGAAGGAGGCAGAGCAATGAGCACAAGCAAATATGATCCTATTTTCGAGCCGATAAAGATTGGTAATGTAAAGATCAAGAACCGTATTGCAATGGCCCCGATGAACATGAACTATACCGGGCCGCAACACTATGTCAGCGATCAGCAATTGGCCCATTTCGCGGCCAGGGCAAAAGGGGGAACGGGACTCATTATCACCGATGCTGTATTTGGGGTCTGGCATCCCACGGCGGACACCTATCGCAAATACAATAATATGAGATTGGACAATGAATTATTCTTATCAGGAATGTCTGAACTGGCCGAACATGTCCATGCTTTCGGAGCAAAAATTTTCGTCCAGATGGCAGTGGGGCCCGGAAGACAGGGAACGAGTGAAATGGGAGCCGTTCAACCAGTATCAGCATCCCCCATCCCGTATAAGACTTATCCCGAAAACTTGATTAACGGAATAGAGCCTTTTTCCATGCTGCGCGCCCTGGGCTACCAGGGTGAACTCCCTGTCACTGACGATATCGACGAACTGCTAAGCTTTGCCAATAAGGTCCCCGGAACCCATATGAATGGGGAAACGCCCCGGGAAATTACCGTGGTAGAGATTCAGGAACTGGTGAAGGAGATAGGTGTCGGGGCAAAGCTTGCAAAACGAGCCGGCTTCGACGGGGTGGAACTCCATGCGTGTCATGGATACCTGATTCACAGCTTTTTCTCTCACAGGTCGAACCGCCGGACTGATCAGTACGGCGGAAGCTTCGAGAATCGGATTCGGTTTCTCCTTGAGTGTGTCCGTTCCATGAGGAAATATGTTGGACCCGATTATGCGATCGGTGTCAGGATCAGCGCTTCCGATAATCTTCCCGAAGGGTTTGATGAGCACTTCACTAAGCGGGTTGCGAAGCGTTGTGAGGAAGAAGGCGTCAACTACGTCCACCTCTCAGACGGATCCTATGAAAAAATGAATAATTTCTTGCCCAATGAAGAGGCAATATCGATAGACAAAGCAGCAGTAATTAATCAAGGGTTGAACATCCCTCTCATCTGTCCTTCCGTCCACAACCCCGACAATGTCGTTGATGCACTGACCAAGGGCAAAGCGGACATGATTTCCATAGGCCGCGGTCTAATTGCTGATCCTGATTGGGTCAGTAAGGTCAAGGAAGGAAGAATCAAAGACATTATAAAATGCACCCGCTGCAATAAGGGATGTATCAGCAGGTTTGCTCTGGGCCTGCCCTGCAGATGTATTTTAAATCCCATAGTGGGGCAGGAAAGATTCATCGACGAATATATGAGACGGCCCATACTCTCTATTAAGCAGCGTGTATGGCAGACCCTGGCAGAAATTGGCAAAGAGCCGAGTATCCCGATAAAGGGTATACGTCCGGAAGACCTGTAAGAATTCTACATGGAAAGGAGATAAATCATGAAAGTTTACGATACTCACGCGCATATTTTTATAAAAGACGGGATTCCTGAAGCATACTTGAATGGTATGGCCAAAACCATGAAACTTGTCGTCAAGAATAAATTCAAGATCGATATGACTATAGACGATATATTCAATCAGATGATTGAGCCATGGTATGATCCAGACGCATCAAAGCTTCTTGCCACCATGGATCAGGCTGGAATTGAAAAGACGGTTATCTTTGGCGCAGATTTCGGTGCAGCAATCGGTGACCCGAAAATACATATATTTGAAGCCAACAAACTTTACGCCGATCTTGCAAAGAAACATCCTGACAGATTAATCGCCCTCTGCTCGCTCGATCCGCGGAGACCGGGCGCAATAAAACATGCAGAGCAGTGTATTGAGGAGTGGGGCATGAGAGGATTCAAGCTCCACCCGGCTGACGGTTTTTATCCTACCGATGGAATTCTCTGGCCTTTCTATGAAAAGTGCGCTGACTGGAATGTGCCACTTGTTTTTCACACTGGAGGACAGCCTGCCGCGCCGGTTTCCCTTGATACGCAGAGATCATTATTCCTGGCTGAAGCTGCAACACGGTTTCCCGATACGAAATTCATAATGGCCCATGTCGCCATGGATTTATGGGCTGAGGCTGTGATGTATGGAAAGCTGATACCAAATCTCTACTTCGATCTTTCCTATCACCAGTTTTCCTATGTAACCTGGGGAGCGCAGAAATTTTATGAGTGGGTGCGTTTCCTGATTGATGAATGCGGAGCGGGCAAGCTACTCTGGGCGACCGATACACCACTTCCCACGGCATTGCTACCCACCGATCAGTATGTGAAGGTATTTACAGAGCGACAGACGGATGTCCCATTTACCGAAGAAGAAATTGAATTAATGATGTGGAAAAATGCAGCGGAGATTTTCAGAATATAATAGCGCGACTCAGGAGTTATGGATGAAACCTAGATAGGGGGCGATATGCAGGATCTAAAGGGCACAACTGTCTTGGTTACAGGTTCTGCCAGTGGAATCGGACGGGCTACTGCCATCGAGTTCGCCCGTGCGGGAGCGGCTACGCTGATTCTGAACGATATCAATCGAAGAGGGCTTGAAGAGACTGCTGGATCCATCGAGAGGCTTGGTTGTCAAGCAATCCAGTTGCCGGCCGATGTATCTGATTTCGATGCTGTGAAAGAAATGATGGAATCGGCACTGAGTAAAACGGGCAATATCGACATCCTCATAAATGTCGCCGGAAAGGCCATTATCGCTCCTCTGGAAAAGATAGACATCGATGAATGGAGGCAGGTGCTTGGCGTAGACCTTTTTTGTGCACTGCATACCGTACATTGTTTATATCCACATATGATGAAACGAGGAAGTGGTCATATCGTGAATGTTGCCTCAGTTGCAGGTCTTTTTGCACTCCATCCATACAATGCCCCTTATTACGTCAGCAAATTTGGAGTGGTAGGTTTCAGCGAAGCGCTCATGCTCGAAGGCTCCTTGCACGGTATTAATGTGACCTGCGTATGTCCCGGTGGTGTGAAGACCCCTATCTACGACACATCCCCCTTTAAGGGTTTTACTGAGGAAGCGAGAAAAAAAGCCAAAAGCATGCTGCTTGCCTCAGCGGAGGAACCGGAAGATACGGCTAGAGCCATCGTGAATGCAGTGACGAGCAATAAGTACCTAGTGGTTACAACCTCCTTGGCGAAAAGTGCCTACTTTTTAAGGAGACATTTTTCCCTTGGATGGTTTCCACTTATGAGGAAGGTTGCACGCCGGTTCGCTAGGGACTTTGACAAATATCGGACATCATGATCGCAGGAGGGGGAATGTCTACATTTAAAGATAAGGTAACCATTATTACAGGTGGGGCCTCCGGTATTGGAAGGCAACTATGTTATGAGCTTGGCAGACTTGGCGCAATAATCATTGTTGCGGATATCGAGGATAAAAAAGCAATTCAAGTTGCCAGTGAAATCAATAAGAAGGGGGGAAAAGCCAAAGGAGTCTCCTTGGATGTGACGAAGCAGAACGATGTCCAGGATCTGATTGACAAAACATTCACAGAGTTTGGAAGGATAGATTATGTGTTTAATAATGCAGGTGTCTGCGTGTTCGGCCTTGCGCAGGATCACACTGCCGAGCACTTCAAAAAACAAATCGATGTTAATTTATGGGGAGTAATTTATGGAACATTGGCTGCCTATAAAATAATGATAAGGCAGGGTTTCGGCCACATTATTAATACATCTTCGGGTGCGGGTTTGGTGCCCTTTGCTCCCGAAATAGCCTATACAACAACCAAGCACGCCGTAGTTGGTTTAACTACGGCGTTGAGATATGAGGCCGAAGGTTATGGTGTCAAAGTAACAGCGATTTGCCCAACATTTGTAAAGACGGAAATGTTTCAGAGTGCTCTTATTCTGAATGTAGATCCTTCAGTCCGTGATGAGCTCATCAATTCCTTGGCCATGAGAAAGCTCAGTGTCGAAAAAGCCGTTAAAATAATAATCAAGGGGGTTAAAAAAAATCGTGCAAAGATAGTTGTAGGTGCGGATTTACAATTTGGATGGCTGTTATTTCGTATCCATCCCATACTTATTAAACCAATTCTGACAACATGCATCAAATTGGTAAAGAAATATCGCAAAGAACTTTAAAACAATTAATCTAGAAGTTTTGGTCGTGAATTTAGTTAGGACTTAATCCAGTTAAACACGGTTAGATAGGTTTAAAATATAATAATATAGTGGAATAAGGCGTTTCTGACAATCTTTTACAGCAATAATCGGGGTTCAACTCCCTGTGGGGACGCCATTTCTTGCAAATTATTTTGAGAGTTACTTCCTGAAGTCTTGTTTTCCAAGATTAACCTAAAATATAACATTTCAACTCGAAATCAATAAAACATGAAAAATTAAAATGATATCTAAATTATTGGAAGAACTCTGATTTAAAATATGATAACATTTATAGTAGATGGTCAAAACAATGATGAGAATAAATAAAAAAGTATAATACAAATGAGACACACGGGTAATAATTTCCCGTATTACCCTCCTGGTGCTGATGTTACCGGCATTGACATTGCTGAGAAAATGATTGATATTGCCAGGGGTAATGCCATGAAACTGGGGCTCAAATTTAATCTTCAAGAGGGAGACGCTCAATCACTTAAATTTCCGGATAACTCTTTTAACACAGTTGTTGCGACTTTCGTATTCTGCTCGGTACCTGATCCAATTAAGGGTTTAAAGGAAATACACCGTGTTGTTAAACCGGATGGCCAGGTTCTTTTTTTGGAACATGTCCGGATCGACAAACCAGTGATAGGATGGATCATGGATCGTATGAACGTCATAGTTGTTCGTATTTTTGGGGCCAACATCAATCGTCAAACTGTGGAAAATGTTAAAAAAGCAGGGTTACAAATTGAGAGTCTTGAACATTTTGGCCCCATGAAGATGGTCAAAATGATTATAGCGAAACCGAGCAAGATAGGTGCAAGTGTCAGGAGGACATAATGATTCATTATGGTTTCACAAAAGAATTGGATCTCCCCTTTGAAAGAGTGAGGGAGATGGTTATCGAAGAACTTAAGAAAGAAGGTTTTGGAATTTTGACTGAAATTGATGTGCGAGAGAAATTCAGGGAAAAATTGGGCATTGATTTTATGAAATACATCATTCTTGGTGCATGCAATCCACCAAACGCCCATAAATCTATTCTTGCTGAAGAAAATATAGGATTGATGCTCCCATGTAATGTGATCGTCTATGAAAAGGGTAACAGGACGGCACTGTCTGTCATCAAACCAACGATTGCCATGCAGATGATCGACAATGAAGCACTGCGTCCGATAGCGACAGTTATTGAGGATAAATTGAAGAAAGTCTTTGATGCTGTTATTTAAAAGGAGGGCGTTGCCAATGAAAAAACTACGTTTCCTACTCATTATGCTTTTGTTGTCATCTTTGATTGCTTGCTCGAATGAGTGTTATTTAGGACGGATGAGAGGTTGGGGAAACATGATGTACTACGGAGGAGGTATGTATATGGGGATGTTGTTTATTATTATCATTGCTGTGGTGCTAATATATTTTGTTGTTCAGACTGCCAAACCAAAAGATACTATAGGTTCATCCGGTGATACCCCCCTTGATATATTGAAAAAGCGTTATGCAAAGGGTGAAATTACGAAAGATGAATTTGATAGGATGAAACGCGATATTGAGTCATGAAACAAATCGACATTAGACGTGCTTGGAGATTAATATGGCAGAATTACTTGTTTTTCACAGCGGAAATCCAGCCTGAATGACTTGCAAAAAGGCTATAGGCGTAGCCAAGGAAATGAAAGAAAAGTATGGTGAGAGATTAGAACTGAGGATTTACACGACAAACTCAAAAGAGGCAGAAGCATACAATTTTAGAAGTTCAACTAACGTTCTATTTGAAAAAGAAATTGTGCCGATTGATATCGCAACTGATAGTAATAAAATGAATTCTTTCCTTTCATCCAAAATTTAAACGTGACTCACATAATATCCATTACGGCAATAGCGTGAATAGGAGACAATAACATGCGGTGGAGGATAATCGGAGAGAAAGCAACGAGGGTGTCTGCATTTGCCTGCATAGTAATATTCTTCATCGTTGCTTTGGAAATCATGATTATGATTAGCCCCTTCGCATTTTTCTTTTATTCTGTCTTCAATCCTATATTTAGTTGGTTAGATCAGTTTTCATCAACAAGATGGCTCACTTCGTTCTTCCTTCCTCATATGATCTTACCACCCACTATATTCCTGAAAACTGTGCGTATCAGTGGCTCTGTATTTTTTATCATTGGTGCTATCGTGTTTGCTGTATGTGCCCTGCAGGTTTATCTGGGTAAGTTGTTTAAGTGGGGCATAGCAGATAAGGGACTTTATAAATATATCAGACATCCTCAATACCTTGCATTGGGCATTTGGGGTATTGGCATGAGTATCTTATGGCCTCGTTTTATTGTCCTTGCAACCCTATCGGCTATGTTCGTTCTCTACTATATTTTGGCAAAAGACGAAGAAAAAAGAATGTCAACTCTGTATGGTGAATCCTATAGGGCGTATGTTGAGAAGACGGGTATGTTTATCCCTCGATTCATTGAGAGACTTTTTTCATTCGTCAATCATATATTGCCCATGACTTCTCAACGATATGTAGCAATTCCGATCATAATCATCATTTTTGTAATAGGATCAGGTTTCATCTTGAGGGAAATAACTCTATTTTCGCTTCACTTGGAAACAAGAAATAACCTGACCGTTTTATCGGTTCTGCCTGAAGACAATCGGTTTAAAGATAATGTGATAGACGGTATTATTGAGGGACAGCGTAGCGGAAAGATCATATTATCTAGTGAAAAGGATTATCTTGGATACTTAATGCCGGCAGATTACATCATGCAAGGCATGATCGCCAATACAGGCAGCGAATTTCATTTATTCAAGCAACAAAACACAATTGCCATGATATCTGAATGGGTTTTACATCCATTCCAACATTTGAGGACTTCACCGGCCTTCCATATGGCTAAAATGCATCATGTTGATCCTGTTTTTGCAAGAAGGCACCATTGTCCTATAGGAATAGATAATCCTTCTTTGGACTGCAATACTTGTCCTTATCGGCGTCTCATAATTGATGAAGTCGCTCATGGCGATAGTGGGCGTATGTCCGGAAACGATGTGCTTTCATTCGATGCCATCAGGGTTCCCGTTTATTCGGTCGATATAAATACGGAAACAGGTGAAATTGTGAACATCATTCCAGTAGAGAAAGCAACAGCATGGGCCGATGTTCCCACACCAAGCATATAAAACAACATCTGAGTGCAGCATATTTCAACTAGTAACCCACACCCTAGATAACAAAGCGTATGTAAACAGTGTGGTCAACCTATGAATGTTACCATCCGTTTTCCGGGGTTATTAAGAATTGTGTTTACATTGGTTATGGTTTTGCTTGTCTTAATCGGCATGCCGAGAGTTACCTCAGCCGGTCCACCTTTTAAGACGGATGACCCGGAACCTGTGGAATACCAGCATTGGGAGGTCTATCTTGCTTCTCAATACAGCCATGACCGTGACCAGGACTCGGCTATGCTTCCGCAGGTGGAAGTCAATTATGGCGTTGTACCAGACGTTCAAATCCATCTGATTACTCCTCTTGTATATGTGAAGCAAGAGGGACAAGCTTCTCAATATGGCTATGGTGATACCGAATTCGGTATAAAATATCGTTTCATCAAGGAAACAGACCTTACCCCTCAAGTGGGGATATTTCCTCTCATCGAAATCCCAACCGGAAATGAGTCGAGGGGATTGGGGAATGGAAAGGCACAGGTATTCATCCCCCTCTGGCTGCAGAAGAGCTGGGATTCATGGACAACATATGGCGGAGGGGGCCGCTGGTTTAACCCCGGCGAAGAAAACAAGGATTGGTGGTTCTTCGGATTGGCGCTGCAAAGGGATATCAACAAGACACTGACTCTTGGCGCAGAGATCTATTACAAAACCGCCAGTACCGTCGATGGTGATGAAAGCAAGGGATACACTGCTGGTGCCATCATCAACTTCACAGAAAATCATCATCTGCTACTGTCAGCAGGACAGGATATTGACGGCCCGAATTACTATAACTTTTACATTGCGTACCAATATACTTTCGGACCTTAGAATTGATAACACATCATAAGGCCTATGAGTCAATATAATTCCCCGGCAGATAACGATAAAAACAAATCCCGTAACTTGCGAGAGGTGGCGTTACTATTCCTGCGCCTCGGAACCACAGCCTTCGGCGGACCAGCAGCGCATATTGCAATGATGGAGGATGAGGTAGTGCGGCGTCGGGGCTGGCTCACACAAGATAAATTTCTCGACCTTCTGGGTGCCGCAAATCTTATTCCAGGCCCGAACTCGACGGAGATGTCGATCTACATCGGATTTCTGCGCGCCGGATGGGCCGGGCTTTTGGTTTCCGGCGTTTGCTTTATCATCCCGGCAATGGTCATTGTCATGGCGTTCGCCTGGCTCTACGTGCGGTTCCAACAACTTCCGGAGGTCACTTGGTTGCTGTACGGGGTTAAGCCGGTCATCATAGCCGTCGTCTTGCAGGCCCTCTGGGGTTTAGGCCATACTGCCATAAAAACAAGATTTCTGGGAATACTGGCCATTCTGGCTGTCGCCTTGAATTTATTCGGTACCGATGCGCTGGCGATACTTTTGGTAACAGGCATGGTGGTAGGGTGGCAGCAAGGACTGAAAACGGACCGGAAAGGCAATGTGCGAATGCTGGCGGCTATGACCGTCCTGATTTGCGGCTTTCTTGCAGCTATGCATTTTGCTTCTCTAATACAGACCAATGCCAAGGTGGAGTTTGGCTTGCTTGCCCTGTTTCTCTTTTTCTGTAAAGTCGGTTCCATCCTCTATGGAAGCGGCTATGTACTCCTCGCCTTTCTTCAGGCCGATCTGGTAGAGCACTGGCATTGGCTGACAGCAACCCAGCTATTAGACGCAACGGCTGTGGGACAAGTAACCCCTGGCCCGGTCTTTACCACTGCAACCTTCATCGGCTATTTACTAGCCGGATTACCAGGAGCACTTATCGCAACAGCGGGGATCTTTCTACCGGCTTTCTTCTTCGTAGCGATCAGTGGTCCGCTGGTTCCGCTTCTGCGGAAATCAATAATTGCTAGCGCCTTTCTGGACGGAGTCATTGTGGCTTCTCTAGCTCTCATGGCTGTCGTGACTTGGCGCCTTGGCCGGAACGCAATCATTGATCCTATAACCGCATTACTGGCTCTGGGTAGTGCCGTGTTACTCATTCGCTTTCGCTTGAACTCCTTGTGGCTGGTGCTTGGCGGGGCCCTTATCGGTTTGTTGGTTTTTGTAATAAGGTAATATTTACCATAATATCGAGACTATCTTTGCCCATCTATCATCAAAAGTTAGTCGATAGATTTAGTAGCGAATTGTCGAATATTTCAAATCGTAATCTTCATTTCTAATCTTAATTGACGAGATGGACTTGTAGGAGAAACTGATAATTTCCCATATGAACTGAATTTGAAAAATTGATCCACTATTGAGAAATAGAAAATGGCAGAATTCTAACTTAACATGTGGTACAAGTATGGGGGCAGATCAGTAATTGACGACTTTGAAGGTGACTTTGGTCAAAAGCTGAAAAGAATATGGGGAGGGACGTCATGCGGAAATGGATCATTGGGATATTGGTAGTGCTGGCGGCTGCAGGTGGCATATTCTGGGCGACGGCTGACAAGGATATGCGTAGGCTGGTCTTCAACATACCGACCGACAGGGATGTCCTTTTCTGGTCAATATCACAGCGCGATGCTACTTTTCGCGCAATGGACCGGATTCCTTTTCTTGCAAAATCCCGGATCATTTCTGCTGGTAAAGATGTCTATCCCTTGCCGAAGGGAGCGCCACTTGATGTTGGTATCGATGTCGATGCCTATATGAAAGATCAACGCACCGCCGGATTGGTGAACATTCAAGATGGCAAAATCCGTCTGGAAAAATATGGACTAGACTTCAG
>JBEKJA010000017.1:0-15599 GCA_050011475.1 Syntrophales bacterium | reverse complement strand
GATATTAAGTGTGGGCTCCTTGGAAACGAACAAACGGCAACCACCCAATGAAAGCTAGACAATAGTTGCTTTTTCGACCCCTCCCAATACATCGGTCTTAAACAACTCCCAATAGTCAACTGCAATTGAAGTTCTTATCCGAGTGGCGAGCCTGCGTTCTTTCATAGTTTGCAATCCTGTGACTTAGTTTTAGTCAGACATTGATCATATAACATTTCGTCAAAAACGGTCTTGACTTACACATTGCACTATATATCGCATTTAGGGTTAGTGTTCTTCAGTTCTCTTATATAAAAGAATTGTCAGTCTTGGAAGATACTTATTCAATGAATTGCTAAACCATTTCAATCAGTAATCGTTACTTTGAATCCGATAATTGTGTCAAGGACTTGTGGGAGAAATCAAGCATCTAATCAAAACCTACTTTAAAAATCTCTCGCTTATAAATCACCATCAGGACATTGGAACTTTAATTTTTTTACTCGCGGATAAAATACCCAGAGAAAAATTGTTCAGAAACAGATTCGCAGTGGGCAAAAAATTTTATGGGAAAAATTTCCGAGTGTACGTCCTATCCCTTTTTCGAGGCCGCCCGTGCCGGAAGCGTCTATGATCGCTATAGATTTTGGGAAACAGAGTGCTTCGATGCCTATCATCATTCTATCCTAATATATCGCTTCCCGTCAGGGAATAGCTCTTCGTATATTCCGCAAGCTCGATTATTACCTGCCTTTCTTACTTCTACCGCATGTCAAATTAGAGTTCCACTTTTTATAAATTCACAATTGCACAAAAGGGATCTATTTCAAATTGAAATGTTGTATAGATAGGCAAAAGTGTATGCGCAATATTACAGGAAGGAAGCATTTTGCTGACTACTCCTACAAGCCCTTCAATACCTTGTTGATGAGAATTGATGATTACCGATTGATATATGTGATGAGTCGTTGTATCTAACTTCTATAATCTTTCCTGTTAAAAATTTGTTAAAAATGTGGACCACACTTTTATAAAGTATGACCCCTTTGATAATATGTTAATTCTTGACAGTATATTCCACAGCAGCTTCAACCCTGCGGTTTTTCTGTCGCCCATCAGCGGTTTTATTGTTTGCTATCGGTCTAGAGTAACCAAAGCCTTTTGCCTTGAGCCTTGCGGCATCGATTCTGAACCTGGTTACCATGGCCTTCTTTACCGCTTCAGCCCTTTTCTGGGATAGATTGAGGTTGTATTTTTCCCCTCCTACATTATCCGTATGCCCCTCGATAACGATATTCAGATCAGGATGTTTTTCCATAACATCGGTGACCTTTTTTATCTCTTCATAATATTTCTGTTTAACAATAGCCTTTGCTGTGTCGAACTCGATCATTAACGTTACCCTACCTTTCTCAAGTATCTTCTGCTCGACTTCAGTAGTAGCCTCTGGTGCCTTTTGCATCTCCTCGATTACGGAAGCAGGGTGAGGAGGAGGTGGTGGTGGTGGAGGAGGTGGTGGAGGAGGAGGAGGAACAGCCGCAAGGAATATCTTCTCCACGAAATCGGTCATTTCTGCATCACCTCCGAGCTTATCGCCCTTAACGGAAAAACCGCACTGTCCGGCTTGTGCAACTTGATTGAGAAGCTTGGCTCCTATTGCATCATATCCAATCTGGACTGTATAGATGCAAAGATTGTCACCAAATGTATTCTTCACATTCATGGCAGCTATCACCGGTGCGTTGTCCATGTCCTCACCATCTGAGAATATGACAAGTGCGATTTTCCCCTGCAACGCTTTCAGATCATTGCCGGCAGCATTAATCGCCTTATCAAGCGGGCTATTCCCGCAGGGGAAGCTCACTTTCTGTATCGTCTTGTCGAGTGTATCCGGATCATACTTTGTGATTCCGTAGTATAAATTTGTTGCATGGAAAAGGTAAAAGATACCGCCAAAAGTCCTAAATGCTGCATCAATTTTCAGATCAGGAATGGTTTTATTGAAACTACGCACGAAAAGCATTAGAGGAATCGAAAACGGAAGAACAAAAAATTTATCCCACTTAAGGAGATGAGCAATGATACCGAATATCAATAGAATTCTCTATACAACTGACTTGAGCCTGAATGCCGCTTATATGTTCCGATATGCTCTTAACTCAGCTGAAAAGCATGACGCAAAGATTTATGTACTACATGCCTTACAGCCGGTGGGTGTGAGGGGATTTGGATCACCAGTTGTAAATACGGAATCAATAATTGAGAAAATCAAAAAAAGAATAGAAAGACTTGCCGAATAGGAACTCTACGACAAGCCATCGCTCATCAATCGCGTTTCTAAAATCATGGTGATAGAAGGAGATCCTGCTGCTGTAATCCTTCAAGCTGTGGTAGATTTAGAACCTGATATTCTTATCATAGGTACCCACAGCAAAGGTATTATCGCTCAAACCTTCCTCGGCAGCGTGGCCATGAAAGTTTTGCAGCGAAGCAGAATTCCCGTGTATATAATTCCTATACCGGCTCTCCCGGCCGATCATGTCGACTGGTTAAACCAGCAACAAGAAAAATAATCACCAAAGACAAAGTCTTCTGCATGACGTTATTCTCGACTCGGCTTTGAACTATGGACCGCAGCCCCAACAACATAGGCAACCACAAGGGAAATCACAACAAAAACAGTCTAAAGAAAAACCCAAAGGAGAGGATGAAGGATATAAAAAGTAGGAGAGCATGTTTTTATACAGAAAGGAAGCATTTTGCTGACTCCTCCTACGAGTCCTTTAATACATTGATGATTAATACTAAGGATTGCCGATTGAAATTTGAGATGAATCATTAGCAACCCATGTTATTTCTAATCTGCTTTTGGAGGTTTCGCTCATAGCAAGGCTTGCCGGTAAGGTATTACTTAATTACTCTCCTCTGTTCTAGCAGAACCGACACTTCTTTATGCCCCCAATAAACTGCCAAGTGCAGCGGCGTCTCGCGGCGTATATTCTGTGCATTGATATCTACCCCTTTCTGGATGAGTAACCGCACTATTTCTATATTGCCATGGGAAGCTGCATAGTGCAACGGGGTGTTTTTGGACAAGTCCCGCTCGTTGATATTTGCACCCTTCTGGATCAGAAGCGAAGCAGCCTCCGTCTTGCCTTGCGAAGCTGCGTAAAATAAGGGGGTTTCCTCAAATGAGTTCCTGGCATTAGCGTCCGCCCCCCTTCGGATCAGTAATGAGATTGCTTCTGTCTTTCCATGATAGGCTGCCACATGCAATGGAGTATTTTGCTGTTTGTCCTGAGCATTGATATCAGCCCCCTGCTCCAGCAATTGCTTGATTTTAAAGATATCACCCAGTCTGGCTGCCTTGTGCAGTGGTGTATCTTCATATTGACTCTGCACATTGACATTTGCGCCCTCCCGAATTAGTGATGCTGCCATGCCTTGATTACCCTGTTCCTGTTCGTATCGTTTAGGTTCAGTTACCACCTGTTTTTGAATTTTTTGCCGATTGTCAATATGATTTACGATAATAGCCATCAAGATAATTTCAACTATTATGCATATGCATCCGCTTACAATTATGAGGGAAACCATCTTTATCTTACTTAAATTTCTCTTTTTAATTACCGCAATTGGAATGCTTGATTTGGGTTTTATTTTATGACCGATAGTACTCTTTTTTTGCAATGCCAATAATATTGAGATGGGCTTTGGGGTTTGGGGGGATTTCTTTATCTCTAGTGGAGCAAGTGCTTCAGGTAACACAACAGTTTTAATGTAGTATTCATCTTCTCCAGTCCTATATATTTCCCATCCATCAAAATATCCAACTCCTCTCCTTTCAAAGGAAAAAATTGCCTGTATACGTGTGTCATCAATTATTTTTACCTGTGGAGATTTAAAACCAATTGTTTTCTCCATCGCCTTTTGGAAATATTCCACAATATATTGAATCACTGCCCCCCTTGATCCTACTTGCCATTTAGAGTAAATATCCCAGAGGGTTTCTGGTAACATTGGATCACCCTTTGGTATAAAAGATTCCATAAGAAACTTCCTTCGGTCTTTAATAGAAAGGCACTTCATTCTCAATCTGAGTTCTAATATTAGCGATTGTAGTTGTGAATAATCTTTCATAGACTTAGTTTCTTGTAAAACCCTAAATGGGCAGTAATCTAATTTAAATAAATATGGTAAAAACTGTACACATTTTTTAGTTTCACTAAAGATGACTCCTCTTTCAATTATTTCCTTCAACATCTCAGCGATTTCTTTCTCCAATTTTTGCCTGTATTCTTCCTCAGTTAATTCTATATTCACGCATGACCTCCACAAATATAGAGGTGATTTTTAGTGTATTCTAAATCTTGTTTTGAATTATTTCCCCTCATACCCCTGCGAATGCTCCTTATGCTTCATCCAATTGTCAAGAAATACCTTGGCCAAATCCCTGTTTTTGATGATCAGTAAATTCTCAGCATTGCTTTTCTCTGCGGCTCTTGTGAAGTTGAAGCTTCCCGTAATAACTGTCTCCCCATCGATAATTATGATTTTGTTGTGGGCAATAGGATGCATGGAATCTATATAGCTTGTTATACCAATATGTGCAGTATAATCCGCGGCACTATATTTTGCTGAACGATTAGTTCTATCTAGAATAATCTCAACCTGAAGTCCCCTTTTACGAGCCCCTACGATGGCTAATGCTATCTCTTTGGATGTAAAGCTGTATGCTTGGATTAGGACTTCTGATTTTGCATTGTTAATTTGGTTAACAATAGCATCGGTGCAACCGCCGTAGGAAGAAAAGAAAACTTGAGTGGGTGTGTTATTGAGTATTATACCTGTAGCTAGGACTATGATTGGTAAACAAACAACACAGAGACAGAATACAGAAAAAAAGGTAGCTAAAATAGTCCTTTTCATATTGGTAATTTTTGCATCTAATTGTAATAAATTGGCATGAATTGACCTACCCCAGATATTTCTATCACATGTTAAGTTAGAGATCTGTCATTATTTCATTATTATGGATGGAAATCTTACATAAATAGGTAAAATGATAAAAAAAGACTTCAGGAAGTCTCCTTGTTATGGCAGGTGTTGATTTGATGGCTGTAAAAGAATTATTAGGCCATAAAACATTAACAATGACCCTCCGTTATTCCCACCTTGCACCATCTCATAAAAAGAACGCAGTTGACCTATTGGACGATGCCATCAATAAATCTATTATACAAAAACAATACATTAAAGGGGTTGCAAGCAATGTGTAGTAGTCACAACCCATTGAAATTACTGGCACGCACAGCAGGATTCGAACCTGCGACTTTCAGATTAGTAGATTGTTAAGCCATTAAAACAACATATAAAACACTAGAGCAATATAGAGAAATATCAACAAGAGCTTGGATTGCCACTTGATGTTATTTTATCGTTTTTCATGGTGCTTTGTAAGGTTATGGTCACAATCTGGTCACAAGATGTTAGGCCGGGAGGGAAGCAAAACCCCACTCCCCTTTTATCCCTTACCACCCCTAACCCCGAAACACACAGAGGGGTAAAATGGTTTTTGATGGTTAGAGGGCTATATGAAAAAATCCAGACTTAATTTGCCACATATAAAATTGCTGATCACTAATGGAATAGTCAATGGACGATCACAAAGGGAAATTGCAACAGGGTTGGGATCAAGCCAGCCAACAATATCTCGCATAGTAAGACAGGATGATGTCCGTGAGCTTATTCAAGAAGAAAAAAAAGTTCATCAAGTAAATAGAGGAAATATTGGAAAAGATACGGAATGATTCCCGATTCTTAAACGAATACCAGAAAAAGCTTGAAAAGGAATTGTTCAAAAGCCTAAGAAGAACTTTTATATGAATCAAAATGAATAGAAATTAAGCAAAATGGGCTGTTTTGGGCTCTTTAAATCAGTTTTTTTGTTTAGAATATCGGAAAATGTACATATCATCTTGTCATACACACAGTGGGTATTACTTCGACTCCAAGGCAGGTTTCTAATGTAACTGCAATCCTTCAGCAGAATAACCTTGATTTATGTCCTGAGGCTATGGAAGCACTTAGGAAACACTTACTCCAAGAACCGGAAGTAATCGAGGCCGAGATTGAATGAGGAGAAAGATTAAATTAGCAATCATTGATCTTAAAGACAGCGTCAGGATAAACGACTTCTCCTACAAAGTATTAATCCTAATGCATTAGAATAACCCTAGATTACGGTATGAAAGCGGGGATTTTGTAAAATAATGTTTTATAGTGTCGGGAATATTTACAATAGCGATAATTAATGTAATACAACGTAATATAAATGTTTCTCCATTTGATCCTGAAGTAATTCATAAAAATAGTCGAAAATCTTTACAATGTGAGACTTAATAGAATGCGTTTCACCACTCACCAATGATCTTTATAAATAGGAAAGTGATATTGATATTAAATACTTGTCAATTACGTATTACAAAGTTATACACACGGCATGGTATTTGCTAAATATACAATTAAGGAACAGGCAGATCATAAAAAATTTTGAGAGGTGTTGAATGAAAAATATGATAAAGATTCTATGGTTAACTATGCTGACACTCTTATTTCTCGTGGGAAGTGCCAGCGCTTTGACCACCTATGTCAATCCTGTGGGTGGTGGTAATGGTAGCGAACCGAGCCTTGTCTCCATAATTGATGGTATTTATGGGGCTGCTAATCTCACGAGGGTTGATGACAATTATGATAAGATTTGGCAGGACTGCCCAGGATGCGCCGCAGCGACCTGGGAGGCGAAGTATGCAAGCTACAGTCAATATTTCGGATTCAGCGCAATAAATGGAACTGGAATGACGCCTATTTTTAATTCCGTTAGCGGTACTGTGGGCAAAACATACAAATTTGCGCCTGTTGGTCAGTTCGTATTTTATGATAATCCAAATAATTTGAGTTCGCCGCCAGTATGGTATTCTCTTATGTCATTAAATGACGGCAACGGAGATCACATGGTGACTTGGAAGATTGCTCCTTCCGCTAATAATGACTTCAATAACTGTGATTATGTTATTGCCTTCGAAGACGAGCCGTTAGGTCGTTCAGACAAGGATTACAACGATTTAGTCATCGAAGTAAAAAACATAAAGACAGCAGTACCCGAACCTACTACCATGCTTCTTCTTGGCCTTGGTCTGATCGGGGTTGCAGGAATCAGGAGGAAGTTTAGAAGTTAGATTTAATAGATTGTCGCTCAAATTCTGAGATAAACAAGAGTTTATGGCGGCGTGGCTGATTGATAAAGGCAGTGGCCGGCAAAGTCATTTTTTCTGGTTAAATTCCAGACGCCGCCTCCATTAAAACAAAAGGCAGGGTCGAGTCGGCTCTGCCTTTTTTTCTTGCAGTAATAGAAATTACAAAAGTGAGATAAGTTATTGTCGAGGATACGACATGAAAAAAGATATCATCATCTGCTTTCGTACTAACAAGGACATCAGAAAATTCCTTGATAAGATTGCTAAGGAAGAACGTAAGACTTTATCCTCCATTATTGAAAACATCCTCTACCATCACCTCAAAGCAAAGATGACCTTCAAGGGGCCGAAAGAGGAGCGGCGAGCATTCACCCGCAAGAAGGTTTCTTGCCTTGCTTTCATCCATGAAGTTGATGCGAAAACCAAGGAATTCGAGACGGGGATAATCATGGACATCTCGCTATGTGGACTTTTAATATCTGTTCAAAAAGGGGCAAAACTAGAGATTCCCGAAGACAGCAAGACCAATAAGTTTCACATTGTTTTCATCTTGCCCGAGTTTCAGCGACCGATCAACATGATATGTCAGCCCCAGTGGATCTCCGAGTCTAAAGAGGTAGTTCAAATTGGGGCGGACTTCGTGGACTCCGATTTCCAGAGCTGCCAGATTCTCCAGAAGTATCTGATCTGAACCTCACTCAGCTATTCCTTGTTTTATTAATAATTTCATTCCACTCCAAGAGTCCCATCTTTTACAGAAATTATTTAATAAGGATGAACTGCTTTATAGTTTCTTTCCGATTGTAAATTGAAATAAAGTATTAAATTTCGAATTTATAGATTTCAGGAAGTAACACTTGAGGACTATATTGAGTAACTATCTGTAAGAATAAGATGGCTTATCTGTCTATTATTGGCAAAGGTGCGTGAAAGAATAGGCAAGGAGGGGGGGAGGGATGATGGATATGGACGCAATACACAAACAGAATTAAATCCGGATTAAAATAATTTTTTTAAATAGTCTTTGCCTAATAGGCGATTAATCCTCTTCATAAATCCCACATAACCAGATTCTGTTTCTATACCTTCTCTACGTAAAGTTTCTTTTATGCCACCTAAATACATATAGTAACTCTTTAAGTATTCTTTTCAATTGACATTTTAGAATTCCTGAAGTTAATTAAAATGTAATTGAATCTTACGCTCCTTAACCGATCCCCCGAATCGTTCTTTTCTTACTTTTAGCGATTATATTTTTATGAATGAGCATCCTCGGTTACTTAATGGATCCCTTGATCTGAAGCGTTTTCTTTTAAAAACCGTTACTTCTATAAAACCGGGCTAAATCCGGCAAGAATATTTCTATACCGTGATTCCAGTAAAACAACCTAATTGAAGAGCAGATAAGTATCCAGAGTGTCTTTTTTATATCAAGGATGGAATTATGAAACGGAAATTATGGACATGGCTGGTAATGGTTTTAATGTTTACCTTAATCCTTTACTCTATCAAAATCATTACTAAATACAGTGGTGAAAGAGATGGCGGTGAATCAAAACCAAAGGCCTTTTTGGGAACCATATCAGGTAATATAAAACTCAATAAAGTTGGGTTGTCAGGTGTCACTATAAATCTGCCAGGCATCGGAACTGTAATAACCGACCAGAATGGGAACTACATATTTAGTCGTGTTGCAAATGGTAACTATACTCTGACCCCCTCTATGGCGAGTTATGTCTTTACTCCGGAGAGCTGTGTCGTTACCGTGCATAATGCTAATATAGCCAATCAGAACTTTACAGCAATCCGAGTCCCCCATGGCCATATTATGAGAAGCAAAAAAGCAAAGATGAGAAGCAAAAAAGCAAAGACTCAATTCATGAGCCAGAAAAGTTATACTCATGGCTATCCCAGATATATAATTGACCACAAACTACCCTTGAAGGGTTATGGGGCTGTTTCAGCCAGCATAATGCAGTTGCCAACAAAAGACGAGGCCAAGGCAAATGTGGCAAATTGGAAACAATTTTTTAAACGCGATGACCGCACATGGTCTTTTAACACAAAAAACATGATTAAGACAAAAAATGGGATTGTTATGGCATGGATCATGATGGACGCAACTAAAGTAAAATATTACGATATCGCACATGATGATCGACTCATCGAAAAGGAAATCACATTAACTGAAGTAGATTGTCCTCAGAGAAAAACCCGGGAGTTTATGGGAGAGACTTTTTATAAAGACAACAAAATGATGATACATAAACCCGATGAATTATGGAGTAATCTGCAACATGATGAACAAGATGAAATACTGTACGATACTTTTTGCAAATAGGTTGCAATAACGCACCCAGGGTTTCCCGTCGTCCGTGAGTGTAGCAAGCGATGTAAGCTGGTAATTCTTAATCACATCGCAAATATTTTCTTTTAGGTCAGCCAGTCTCCCTCTCGTTTCTTGTCAGTTTAATAACGGTTCATTACAAATATGCCATTCCCAAAATATAAAGCCACGGCCTTTTTCGAGTAACGGGGTTTCAATAATTATTCCATCAGTTACAGTACCTTTTATCCACGGCATTCTTCAATTCGTTGGATAAAACAGAAGCCTTCTGAAGATCGGGACATCCGCGAGAGGGATTATTTAATGAATATAGCCATGTCACGCCCCGATTGTAATATATATCCGCATCATTGGGGTTCAGCCTGATTGCTTGATTATAATCTGTAATGGCTTGCTGATATTGTTGCAGATCGTCATATGCATTACCACGGCTATTGTATGGATCCGCATCATTGGGGTTCAGCCTGATTGCTTGATTATAATCCGCAATGGCTTGCTGATATTGTTTTAAATAAGAATATGAAATGCCCCGATTGTAGTATACATCCGCATCATTTGGGTTCAGCTTGATTGAGTGGCTGTAATCTTCAATAGCAAGCTGAAGCTTCCAAACTTGGCTATAAGCAACCCCCCGATTGTAGTACATTGTGGCATCTTTCGGCTTTAATCTTATAGCTTTGTTATAATCCTCAATAGCTCGCTTATATTGTTTTAAATAAGAATATGAAGTGCCCCGATTGTCATAAGCATCCGCATCATTTGGGTTCAAACGAATAAGATGACTAAAATCTCTTATAGCTTTCTTAGGTTGATTAAGCTCATTATAAGCATTACCACGGTTATTGTAAGCATCCGCAAAATCTGGTTTAAGTCGTATTGCTTGACTATAAGCTTTAATAGCTCGCTGAAATTGACGTTTAGATACATATGCGTTTCCCTGCTTGAAGTAAGTAGTAGCATCATTTTGTTTGTTAATAGTTTGTGCCTCGATGAAAGAAAATGTGCAGATGGAAATAATTATTATATTAATAAAAATAAATTTTAATAAATTATGATACTTCATGAAAACTCCAATTACAATTGGGTAAATTATATCATGTTCGTCAGAAGTGATACATATGCTCAAAACTCCGCCATCTTTCGAGTAACGGGGTTTCAATAATCAGTCCATAACACCCCCTCATTCAGGGTTAAAGAACTGTTAGGTTACCATTTTTACAGATTATTTGATCACGATTTACAATAGAAATCTACAATAAAAAGTTAATTCGAGAACTTAACGATTTCAGGAAGAAGTTGATCTTTAATGCCAACTACTTTTTCGGTTTCTTTTCGTACTTCTTCATTAGATTTTGGATGGCTTTTTCTAATAGGTTGCGTTGCACCAGATCTTTGAAAATTAATTTTTGTTGAGATAACAACCAGCCAGAAGTCGGTTGTAATTCCCGGAAGAAAACTTGATGAAACAACGGGTCCACCTAAGGGTGGTAGGAAGCCTAACCGAAAGGGGGCAAAATTCCCCTGTATTGCATGGTAGATCACTTACAAACTTCATTTTTCAGTATATCATCAACTGAACTCGTAACAATATAGTACCATTCTGATTCTGATGATCGACGAGATATTAAATATAAAACATATCCATCTTCATCATAAAGAACAATAGAGAGTGGACGGGACATATGTTCTTTACAATTTATTTCGATTAGTCCTTTAATGTCTGACAGTCTGTTACAATCACGATTTGAATTTGGTTCTGAATGTTTAAAACAAATATTTACCCATCCTCTCCATTCTTTATTTTTTTAGGGTCTAGACTAGCTGAGCGCCATTAAATGTGCTAAAAGCTAGTTATGTCAATAAGTATAAGCAAGGAAGGAAAGCAGGGAAAGGTGGAAGAAAAGAAAAGGGTCTATATGGGGGTATCCGTAGACGAACAGCTCTGGCGAAAGCTAAGAGCCCTTGCCGTTAAGCAAAAGAAGCTGACGGGAGATCTTCTGGATAAGGCCATTGAAAAATTCTTGCCAAAGCATGAATAAAGAAAAAGAAGGGGAAACAAGCAAGGAAAAGGGGAAAAATCAGGGCAAACAGAATGGAAATGATCTGTATTTGTCCTTGATGGATACCTTAATATGATCAATCCATAAACACCCCTGCTCCTAAGTCATCGAGAGATTCTCGGAATGCGAGGACAGAACCTCCTCCGCTGGAAACTAAGGCCTGCGTGGGGGGATAATTTAATTAAAAACGCTTTCCCAAGTTATTAAATCAACATTTCATAAGTCTCACTCATCAATAAAATCTCTCCAAGCTAGCGACTTACATCATTGTAATTTATATTCGGGCCTTTATTCTTTTTTGAAGTTTTTACTATATTAGATTCCGCTTATCATAAACAAATAGATTATCAGACATCACACGTTAGACGACGTATTTACAAAGGAAGCAGAATCACACTTTGAGGCTTGCTGAAAAGGCAGGAAAGGTTTATATGGATGCTGAAACCTTCTCTTAGTTTGTTATTCATTCGTCCAAAACCATTTGAAGACATATATTTAAAAAGTGAGGGCTATTTGCCTTGCTTTTTTATTAGAAAATTATGCAGGTCACACCAAATAATTCATATTCTCCGTCTAATAACGCAGTACCGTTGGAATTGCCACAGGAGGCCATAAGTCCCAAATTTTCCTTCCGGGAGATTTGGTCTTTCGCCGCCGTCATTCCTTTGAGCGCCTTTCTCCTCTTCCAGGTGGAGCTTATCATCGGGAAGTATATCCTCCCCTGGTTCGGCGGATCTTTTACAGTCTGGACCACTTGCATGCTGGCCTTCCAAGTATTGTTGCTGATGGGTTACGTTTACGCCCATCTGCTCGCCACAAGATTACCCTTACCCATCCAGATAAAAATTCATTTGACACTGATGGGCGTCTCCGTATTGGTGATGATCGGATTGGCCTTTATATGGCCTTCCCCGATCACCCCAGGGGCTTTCTGGAAACCAAAAGGGAATGCCCAACCAGTCTGGCAAATAGTTCGCCTTTTAACCGTTGCTATCGGCCTCCCTTTTTTTTTGCTCTCGACCACCAGCCCGTTACTTCAGGAATGGTTTGCGCGCACCCGGGGTCGTTCACCCTATCGCTTGTTTGCCCTCTCCAACTTCGGTTCCCTGCTGGGGCTGCTGAGCTATCCTTTCCTGTTCGAACCTAACCTGACCCTGCAGTATCAAGCCTGGCTGTGGTCGGGCGGCTATGGCACATACATCATCTTCGGTGCTATTTGCGCCATTCTGACGTATCTCAGCAAGGGGGGTCCGGCAGATAGTTCAACTACTGATAACCCAAAGCCTGTTTCGGAGGAAATTCGTCCCAGCGTTGGGCTTCATTTCCTCTGGCTAATCCTGGCCGGTTGCGCCTGTGTTATGTTTCTGGCCACAACAAACATGCTTTGTCAGGAGATTGCCGTTATACCTTTTCTCTGGGTCATTCCCCTGAGTCTCTATCTACTCACCTTCATCGCCTGCTTTGAAAGCAACCGATGGTACCGCCGAAGTCTTTTTCATATTCTCTTCATTATCAGTTTGGTGCTGATCCTGCTGACCCAGTGGAGCAAAGTGTTGCCCCAGGTCGGAAGCTACTCGCTGGCCTTGTTTGTCGTGGGTATGATTTGTCATGGCGAACTGGCTAGGCTTAAGCCGTCCAGCAGATACTTGACCAATTTCTATCTGATGATTGCCTTTGGGGGTGCGTTCGGCGGTATTTTTGTGGCCCTGATCGCCCCCTTTATTTTTCCCGCCTTCTGGGAATTTCAGATTGCCTTCCTGGGTTGCGGGCTTTTGCTTTTTATCGTCCTTTTTTGGGATAGGAATTCCTGGCTTTATAGGGGTCCGAAATGGCTGCCGGCTTGCCTGATGTTGTGGGTGGCCATGCTCATCGGGGCCGCTGGCCTCATCACACCTGCCATATTTTCCTATCTTCCTAAGAAAATCTACCTTGCCATTATATTAGTTGGTGCCAGCCTGCCAGCGGTATGGATAGCCTTCAAGCCTCCAAAATTTCTGAAGCCCTATCGTTGGACACAAGCGTATGTCCTGGGAATCCTGCTCCTGATGGGTGTAGCCCTGGTCATGCAGATGAACTCTCAGGTGAAAAACTCTTTTGCCCGGTTTCGCAGCTTCTTCGGGGTATTTCGTGTTGTGCAAAAGGATAATGCCTTGGTATTGATTCACGGCAAGACGACACATGGCTGGCAGATGCAAGACGGTGTGCACGATTCTATCCCTACAAGCTATTATTCCATCAATACGGGCATTGGGAAGTTGCTTAGGAATCGGCAACTCACCTCTAAGGGAAAGGACTTGCGGGTCGGAGTCGTCGGTTTGGGGACCGGGACCCTAGCTGCTTATGGAACCAGAACACCATGGGATTATTATTGTTTTTATGAAATAGACCCGGTTATTGTCAAGATTTCTAATGGGCCGCAGGCGATCTTCACCTTTCTAAAAAATTCAATCGCCGATTTGAATATAGTCCTTGGCGACGGCAGGCTGTCATTGGAGCGGGAAGCGGCGCGAGGCGAATTCAAAAAGTTCGATATCCTTGTTCTGGACGCCTTCAGCAGTGATTCTATTCCTGTTCATCTCATGACCAAGGAGGCCATGCAGCTCTATCTGAAACATCTCCGCGATCAGGATTCAGTGGTGGCTTTCCATATCAGCAACCAGGTACTAGATTTGTCCCCCGTCCTCAGAGGTCTCAGCCGTGAATTCAACTTGGCTTTGATCATCGTCGATTCCGCGGACAGTCCATTCACTTCTAATAGTCGTTGGGGATTGCTTTCACGCAATCCTAAAGCTCTTGGAATCCCAGAGCTTAAATCTTCTACAGAGCCCCCCCGAATAAGTGGGGATTCCACCGTCCTCTGGACTGACGACTATAGCAACCTTTTTCAAATTGTTTATCCGAAAGCCTGGTGGTAAGAAAAATGGAAAAGGAGCCAGATTTATTTTCTTTAATCTGTCCTTCTCTTATTACGTTGAAATTGATGAAGAGACATTGTCGGCAACATCATCGCTCCGCCGTCTTTCCGGTCTTCTCCTAAGAATTCACTGCTTTCGAACCGTAATCTTTAATCTTATCCTTACAGTTTGTTTGCAGACTTGTAGGAGTTAGAAATAATCAAGACTAAATCCTGAACAGCACTCCATCACCCCCCTCCCTTCCTTCTCAGAACTGAAGCAAACCAAGAGAGAAGCTCCTACCCCACAGATTTTACTCTGAGTGGAAGATTCTTTCTTCCTGGAATGTTGTTTTTATTATTTTCTCAAAGCATACAACATTTCAATCGGAAATAATCAATAAATGGCTGAACTCCAACTTAACATCTAGTATAAGTATCGGCGTGACAGGTCAGTTTTAAGGTTTAATACCTTTATTGCCAAAGTGAAGGAGAAATAACGCAATGAAAGCTACAAAGAAAAAGATCATTATTGTTTCAATGAGTATTATTGTTCTTGTTGCCGTCATTATTGGAACAGCTGCTTTCTTACCCTTGGGGTTGCCCGCTGGTAAGGATTATTTCCAAACGGTCGGTCAGAGAACGTTGCAAAAAGACGAGATCGGCCAGTGGAATTATGTGAAGTATCAATTCTTCAGAACCTCCACTACCGGCGATACTTTCCCCCACTGGGATCCTAAGCTACAGAACTTCTGGAAGTACAGTATTGCCTTCACGAGTGATGGCATGCCTTCGCTGGCCATAATCGATCCGCAGCAGAAATCGATGGCTGTCTATTACATGTCTGTAATGATAGAGACAATGAAATCAAAGAAAGTTTGGCAGGACTTCGTCGACTTTGGCTTTGGGGCTGATCCCATCACCTACCAGAACATCATGTACCGAGAGATCTTCTATACCTTGAGGGAGGCCCAGGTACTGATTGAAGAATGGCGGTTGGAATACAATACGTTCAGGCCGCATAGCTCATTAAAGTATCGTCCCCCGGCACCGGAGGCATGGCT
>JBEKJA010000016.1:0-15728 GCA_050011475.1 Syntrophales bacterium | reverse complement strand
GTTTACTTTTATTTTTCATATCCTTCTCTAGAGTGAATGATCGTTCATAAATAATATGTCCTGCTATGTCAAGAAGTTTCTCTAATCATTGTATTTCTATCCCCTTTGCTGCCAAGAAAGCCGAGGATTACTATCAGGCAGCCTTCGCGAATATTATAAAATAGGTCAATTTTGTGTTTTATCTTTGTCTATTTTCATATTAAGCTTCTGTTCGAACATTTCAGCAAAGGGGCCATCCTCGCGCCAGGCGCGGCATGTATTGACTAGAAATTGAAACATCCTCTTTGCCCGATCAGAACCGATAGCGGATGGTTTCTGTGATTGGTGTGCAGCGAATCCCTGAAAGATAGCCGGGGCCATTGCCAGGAGCAACTCTACCAGGTGAGTACAGCCCTTATTGCCGCCGGCCATTTTTTTTACTTTTGACGTAAAACCTTTGGTAACAGTCAGACCCTTAATGGGGGCAAGACAGTCGATAGTTTCCCGGCACACTTCCCGAGGAACAGCTATCAGATCAACATCAACATCCTCAATCAAAAGATTAGGACAATTAACCAGCAATCTTATAGTCATGTGATGAATGACGCCACTCGGAAACTTTTCACCGGTTATCGCATAAGATTCCTGGAAGCGATCATCTTTGAGGAGACCTTCTACTATTATTCTTTGTCCGTCATAATCAAATGTCGTTACTTCTATATTTCGTGTATGTAACTTTTTCCCTTTTGATTTCCAAACGGATTGCATTTTATTTTGATTCTCCTAAAAAATATTTTAGCAAACATAGGATGTTTGTTTTCTCCGTTTACCGGTCTGTGCCATGCAAATTTGGAGTTTTATTGAAAAAAGCAACAGTTGAAACTACCAATATAAGAGGGATGCGAAGTTCAACAATTTCTTCCATGCTTTCCATTAATATTGAGAAGTCATTGGCTGTTTCTATACCTAAACTGCTCAATATACGCGGCAGCCCATCAAGACTTATTGATATGGCCATAAAGACCAATGATACTCCTGTGCCAATTAATACAATGTCTTTTGTGCATCCTGCCAGAAAGGATCTCAAATGTTTTTTAACACATAATATTAAACAAGTAAGAAGAACAAGATAAATGAGAAGACCAATCATTTTTTCTCAAAATGGAACCAGTGTGCTTAAATAAAATTTGATTTTAAAGAAGCCCATTGTTGTGAATCTCGAATCGAAGTCCAGCTCTCTTGATAACGCGGCACTTACAAAAATAAGCAAGTATATGTATCTTTTAAGAAAGTCCCAACCTCCTTTTACTAAAATTATAACAAGAGTTAATAAATAACCGATGGCAGTTGGCATTTCGATTGCTTGTCCATTTTCAACTAAGAGTTAACGGGCTTCTTTGCTATAGTAAACATCACGAACACAATTGCAATTATTACACAAAGAACGACACTTGTGAAAAAGCCCGCCTGCATGGAAATGTACCCGATAACAAACACCGTCACCGCGGGCCCTGAGGACTGCCCGATATCCATTACGGACGACAGCGCTCCCATGGAAGCTCCAAGTTTCCCCGTGTCGGCGACATCCCCCGTATAAGCGCTGGTAGCCACAGTGGCAAAAGACATTCCGAGGCCGAAAAGCAGGGAAACCGCGACCACAGGGACCGTTGTAGAAAAGAACGGAAGAGCGAACATCGATGCCGCAATGATGAACAGGCCTATGGCTATCTGGAACCGCTTGTCTATTCTGTCAGCCACGCGGCCAAAGAACGGCTTTGTAAGCGCTATGGAAAGTATCTGTACAGAGAATATGAACCCTATCTCTTTTGGGTCAAAACCCTTTCCGTCAAGATATATGGGAAGGTAAGTCTCGAAAGCCCCGAAAGCGAAGTATATGGACATGTCCACGAGCGCGGTGGAGACAAGGCGCCCATCGCCAAAGAAGTACTTGATGCTTTCCCTGAACTCCTCGCGTGTCGGCCTTTTCTTTTCCTGCTTCACGTCGGCGTCTTTTATGAGGAAGCAGAAAAGGAAAGCCGGGATCGATGCTATGAAGGCTGCGACATAGACTGCCTTATACGGAAAGAGCCCACCCTTAATACAGAAAAAAAGAGATGATGGCGCCGCCTGCTATCGGTGCGATTGTCCTCCCGATAAGCGTGGCCGAAGAATAGGCCCCGAGCTTCTCCCCCTTGTTCTTATCGTATGCCTCTGCTATCGCGGCCGATGCGACCGGGCCGAGTATCGCCGTGGCAAGCCCGTGAAAAAATCTTACCGGGATAAGGAGCCAGGGATTTGAAACCAGGACATAAAGAAGGGGCGCAAGCAGGAAAACGCTCCCCGAGAGAAGCAGGCTTTCTCCTGCCAATCCTGTCCGACATTACCCCTATAGGGAACGAAAATACTATGCCGGCTATCGGCGAGATGGCCGAGATGATGCCGATTATCTCAGGGGTCCCGCCCATGCCTTTCACGAATAATGGCAGGACCGGGTTCTTCGCCATCGTAGTTGTAAAGATGCCGAAGAATCCTATCAGCGACAGGTAGGATATCAGTTTTCTTTTATAACGCTCGTCTGGCATTTCGTGCTTTCACATCAGCTCGCCGGTTGCGCATTTTGCGCGTTCGAGATTCCATAATATACATACATTATTCGGCAGGCAAAGAGAAGCGCAATCGGCGCCACATGGCGTCATTATGCGGGCATTATTCTTTCCTTTGCATTTTCCGAGTGCTGTGTTTAAGATGCACAAACTCTATGAATCCCTGGACCGAAAAAAAGACCATCATCATTACCTGCCCGAAGGGCATCGCCCCCTGGCTCGCGGAAGAGGTTATCGCCCTCGGCTTTCCCATTCTTGCGGAGGGGGAGGCTGCCATCGAGACAGTGGGGACGCTTGCCGATACGATGCGTTTGAATCTCCATATCAGGACGGGACACCGGGTCCTCTATCTTCTTTCAGCCTTTGAGGCGGAGAATCCGGACGGGCTTTACGCCGGCTTCCGGAAGATTGCCTGGGAGGGGCTCCTCCACGAAAGAGGGGCGCACGCGTACCTCTGCGTGACCTCCACAGTGGAGACCCCGACAATCAAGGATGGACGATTCGTCAACCTCAAGGCGAAGGACGCCATTGTTGACCGTCTTGCGGGGTGTTGCGGCATCCGCCCCGACTCCGGTCCGGATCGGGACAGGGCAGTGGTTCACGTTTACTGGAAGGGAAGCGAGGTCCGCGTTTACCTGGACACCTCAGGTAAGCCCCTCTCATTGCGCGGCTATAGGAAGATCCCCCTTGCGGCGCCGATGCAGGAGACGCTCGCGGCGGCGATTATCCTCGCGACTGCCTGGAGCGGCGGGACATCCTTCGTCAATCCAATGTGCGGAAGCGGGACGCTTGCCATCGAGGCGGCGCTCCTGGCCGCAGGCAGGGCGCCGGGACTCCTCCGGAGCAATTACGGATTCACCCATTGGAAAGGGTACGATCCGGCTGCCTGGCAGAAGATTCGGGCAGCGGCGCACGGGGAGAAGAAGGAAGTGGCGGCGCGGATCATCGCCACGGACATTAACCCAAAGGCCGTAGTCGCGGCGCGTCAGAACGCTCGGACGGCTGGCGTGGAGAACCTTATCGAATTCGCCGTCTGCCCCTTTGCAGAGACACCGGTCCCGGAGAGAAGGGGTGTGGTGGTTCTCAATCCCCCCTATGGCGAGCGGACGGGGGAAATCTCAAGACTGATCGACCTATACCATGAGATCGGGGATTTCTTTAAGAAGAAATGCGGCGGCTACAGGGGATACATCTCCACCGGGAACATGGCCCTGGGGAAGCAGGTTGGGCTTCGGACTAAGCGGCGGATCCCCTTTTTCAACAGCGGAATAGAGTGCCGCCTCCTGGAGTACGAACTCTATGAGGGGACCCGGCGGAAAGAAGCGGATCACATGGATGCCCTCCCCATATCCTGAAGAGTTTTTTATAATTGGCAGGGTCTATTCTTTCTTTTTCTTTTTTTCCTTGCCCTCAACGGGGGGCTCCTTTACCTTCTTCTCTTTAATTACTTCCGGCTCTTTCCGGGGGGCAGCCGCCTTTTCCACCTTCATCCTTGCCAGTTCTTCTATCTTCTTTTCGTTGGTATCAATCGCCTTCAGCCTGGCATTTATGGCCGCGATATTTGCCCTCCATTTTTTTGCAATCGTATCTCTATCAATCTTACGGGATTCGATCCCCTTTTCTGACAGGAACGCCAGCCGAGCTTTCAGCTTTCGTTCGAAAGATTCCTTTTGTCCGGTTAGCGCCTGCTTCCGCTTTGATCCCATATTTTCCCTCCCTTCCGATTCTCTTTATTTTCCCCGACAGCTCATAGACCATGCAGAATGTTCTCCCCCTTGTCGGGTAGATGAATACTATGGATCTATGTATCAGGGTTTAAGTCGAAAAGCCATCAGGGTTTTGATGAAGGGTATGAGCAGCTCAGGATAGGAGTTATTCTTCGTTAAGCACGGAAATCCGCCGGAAAGGACTCAAGAGGTCATTATCCCATTGACAATTATTGCGGCAGTTGGAGGGTATTGAGCATGCTGTCAACAAAATGAAAGTGCCAGCGTCTTTCGCCGAACAATTTTATGTATTACGCGGACATATTGGTTTTGTCCGCGAAAGGCTGACAAATATGAAAATTAACGCGCTTTCATAATCCGATTTTTTAAAAATTTCATAATTATTTCCAAAACTGAATGAAAATCTACTGCGCCCGAATCAATGCACAAATGAAAATTATTTGAATCTACCCAATTTACCCCTATTATGTCCTTTGTAAATTTAGCCCTGCTGCGGTCTGATTCAACTACCATGGATCTGATTTTCCCGTAATCCTCAATTTTTCTGACTTCCATTACTCGTTTAATCCTGAATTCCAGGGGGGCATGGAGGAAAACATGGATGGCCTCCGGGCGGTCTTTCAAGGCGTAAAATCCTCCTCTTCCCACAATAACGGCACTATATTGATCTACAATCTTGTTCATGATTTTACATTCCAACTGGAATAAATCCTTATCGTAGATAGATGTCCTTACGGGAGGGGCATAGGACTCCGGTGTCCCGAATGAAAACATTTTTATGATATTTTCGATAATGCCCGATGATTTTCCTTCCTGCTGTTCTAACAATTCCGAATCCATCCCAAGATAAGTTGATGCTTCGTAAAGGATCTCCCGATCCATATACTTGAATCCGAGCTCCTTCGCGGCAAGATAGCCGATATAGGAGCCCCCGCTCCCCATTTGTCTTGAAATCGTAATTGATTTATAAGTCGAATCCGCCATACTCTTCCACCTCTCATTCTGTAATCGTGTCTGTTTTAAATGTCATTTTGGGGTTTTTTAGCAGAAATATTAATGGAATAGAAAGCAAAAAAACTACCGACATTATAAAAAAGACGTGATTATAAGACAGCATACTCGATTGTCTGGCGACAACTCCCTCCACCACCTTTAGTGCCCTGTCATAAGCACCAGCGGTATCCATTCCCCGGGAATAAAAGTATGATGAAAGTATTCGGAGCATTTCAGATGTTCTATACGTGAATACATTAACGTGCTCCATGAGAACAGCTCTGTTCCAGTTTTCCCCCCTGGTGAGAAGTGCCGCCGATAAAGCAATGCCGATACTGGCGAATACCTGGCGTGTGATATTATAGAGCCCAGCGGCGGCAGTCATGAATCTATTTTCAATGGTTGACAGCACTGCCGTACTCAGTGCAACAAAGATAAACCCGAATCCGAGCCCCTGCACGGCCTGGGGAAAGAATATGTCCCAATATCCCGTATTAAGCGCCAGATGGGAGAGCTGGTAAAAAGATATGACATTTAAAACAAGTCCAAGGCCGATTAACAATCACGGTCCTGTTCTATTGTAAAGCTTGCCTGCAATTGGCATGGTCACCCCCATTGCAATGGTTCTGGGAAGGAGGTCCAGGCCCGAATCATATGCCGGATAATTAAGGAGCTGCTGCAGAAAAAGCGGCAATATGAAAAGACTGCCGAACAGGCACAGTCCCAAAATACCGCCGAGAAAAGTCGCCGAAGCGAAATTGAGATCCTTCAATATCCTTAAATCGACTGCCGGTTTCTCTGTGGTCAATTCCCGCCAGGTGAACAGGATGAGCCCTGCAGCCGCTGTAACTGCAAGATAGATGATGAAATTCGATGAGAACCAGTCATTCTGCTCTCCTTTTGCAAGCATAATTTGGAGTGCTCCAAGGCCGATAATCATGAAAAAAAGCCCGATGAAATCCAAGGTTCCTTTTTCGCGGACAAAATAGGGGGGATCGTGTATAAATTTCATTACAAGAAAGATATTTGCTATTCCAATGGGGGCCTTAAAATAGAAAATCCATGGCCAGGAATAATTATCTGTAAGCCAGCCGCCCAAGGTCGGGCCTAATGCCGGTCCCATAATTACTCCCAATCCGTAAAGTCCCATGGCCATCGCCTGCTCTTCAGGTGGAAATGTTTCCCTGAGAATAGCCTGGGAAACCGGGATCAAAGCGCCGCCGCCTATACCCTGGATTATGCGGAATATCACCATTGACGTCAGGTCCCAGGCTGTCCCGCATAGCACGGAAGCGAATGTGAACAGCAGCACACAAAAAATGTAAAACCGCTTGCGGCCGAACCTTGAACTCAGCAGTGCTATGATGGGCATGATTATGACACTTGAAAGTATGTACCCAGTTGAAACCCATGTGATCTCCTCAACCGAAGCGCCAAGGGTCCCCCGCATATTGGGCAGGGCAACATTAACGATGCTGGTATCGATGGCAGCCATGACCGCTCCGGTCATGACTGCCAGAGTAATCAGCCATTTATTCGTGGCTTCCATATTTTTCATCCATAGAGCTTCTATTTCAGCTTGGGTCCGGTTTGATGGCTGATGTCTACAGATGGAATAACGGACAGGCCGGGCCAGAGCGGATGGGCCGGATCAAATTTGGAATCTAGGACTATCTTTACGGGAACGCGCTGTACCACCTTGACAAAGTTGCCCGTTGCGTTCTCCGGGGGGAGGAGACTGAAAACGGCACCTGTACCAGGCTGCAGACTGTCTACATGCCCTTTGAAAATAATCCCGGGGTAAGCGTCCACCTTCACTTTAACGGGCTGACCCACTGTCATTTTCTTTATCTGCGTCTCCTTGTAGTTGGCTACGACCCACGTATCGTGCTGCACAATAGAGAGCAGGGCCTGCCCGGGCTGCACATATTTGCCCGGATCGACATTTTTCATTGCTATTCTTCCGGAGAGCGGCGCCTTTACTACCGTCCTTGCCAGATCCAATTGGGCCTGATTTTTTGAAATATCCGCCTCTTTTATCTTAATTTCCTGGGCCGCCACTTTCGCCCTCACGGCTTTTAAAGCGGCTTCCACCTCCGCTATGGATGCAAGAGCCGAATCTTTTTTCGAATGCGCCACTTTCCAGAGCGATTCGATACGGTCATATTGGCTTTGCGATATGGCCTCTTCTCTGATCAGCTTCTCGTATCGCTTTAGTTCCTTATCTGCCAGATCTTCTTCGGATACAGCGGCATTCAAATTAGCCTGGGCTTGCAGCAGGGCTTTATTTTTTTCCTCCAGGGCCGCCTGCAATTCAAGCTTCCCGGCCATTAGTCCGGATATGCTCTCCTTCTTTTCTGCAAATCCGTTGACGTAATCATCCCGAAATATTTCAAGCAGGGGTGTGCCTTCCTTAACAAATTGGTTATCATTTACAGATACGCTCGTAACCCGTCCCCTGACTTCCGCTGATACCGTCACAATCACTCCCGACACATAAGCATTGTCGGTACTCTCGTAATAAAGTGAATTGATAAGGAGAAATCCAGCATAAAGAGCGCCGCCCAGCAATACCAGAGAAATCGTAACCTTAAATATCAAACTGTTCCCATCGAATTTCCAACGCATATTCTATTTCCCACCTGATACTATTCGAGTATTCATTTGCCGGATCCTTTGAGCATTCTTATTTTTTTGAATGCCCTCGATTCGCTCTTTTGTCGTTCATCAATTTTTTGATATTCTTGACAATATGATCAAGAATCCTGCGCAGCGCATCAAGTTCTCCAGCACTGATGCCACTGAATCTCCTTTTATAGTGCTTCAGGACTATCGAGGTTGATTTCTTCAGGGTATCCATTCCAAACTCTGTCAGAAAGAGCCGATAGGCACGCTTGTCGTCTTCATCGGGTCGGCGTTCAGTATAGCCGCGTTTTTCGAGAATATTTATAATTCGGTTGATATTATGGCGATCCTTGAATGTTTTTTCGCCCAGCTGGCTCTGGCTCAGACCCTCATGACCTCGTATTCGGGCCATAATGGCCCACTGCTCCGGCGTCAGATCAAAACCTGCCTCCAGAAAAGCATTTCGCAACGCGGCGATCCCTTGGATATGCACACGATAAATCCAGGAGCTGGGCGATTCATCCAAAAGAAACAATAGTTTCATTTATTTTAATGACATCCGATTTTGAGTTCGTTGACATGACAACTATTTATGATTAAATGAGCAACCGTGTCAAGCATGAAATATACAAAGAGAACTTTTCATGCTCTATCCGGCCGGGAATTTGCTTTCTCTAATTTTTCCGTTGTTTCCTTCTTCTGAAATGCTATAAAGGGAAACTATGATTGGCACTTACACAGGATCCATCCATGGAAGATGACTTCAGAAAAGAATTCCTCGTCCGATACAGATTGCCGCGCCCTTTATCGAGGGCATATGAAGCCGTCTGTTTTTCCCTGAATGAAGAGGATATCATACAGAAGGTGAAGTGGTGTGCCGGCATCTCTGTCCGCTTTCTATCTCTTATCAGGCAGGCGCATCTTATTGCGTGTGACGAAACGGAGTTGATCAATCCGCCTCATCATCGCGACTTAAGCAGGATCCTTGAGGCAGACTTTTTTAATGGACAACCGGAACGAAAGGGTCTGCTGCTCCTCCTTCAGCTTGCCGGTATTTACAGGGGTGTGGATATGAGAGAAGCACCGTCTGTCATCCTCCGGGCCTTTGAATCAATCATTTTCCTGGAGCGTTTCAAAATTGTCATTGTGGAAAAAAGAGGATTCAATGTACTCCTTGGACCCCACTTGGAATATCTGGTGAAGCACGAGCATACGGAAGAATTTCTGATGAAGGCGCCTTCGGGGACACCCCTGTTCGTAAACCCGCTGGATGGCCGGTTTCTTTCCTTGAATCCTTTGGCGGCCTGGGTCAAGGCCCCGCGTCAACCCTTCGGGCACCTCTATCTCCTGAGGCGCATAGAGGGGAACACAGGCCGGTATATCGAAGAGGGAATCCCCGGTTCGCCCGGCTTGATCAAGCAAATTGAAGGCAGACCCGTAACAGGCAAACTTCCTGTCGAAGATGGAATTCTCAAAAAGATCCATTCACTTCCCGTTTGCTTTCCTGATGGTTGCTCCGTAGAAGAAAGGTATGAAATACTGGGTCTTATCTGGCGGGGTGGGACTTCGGATATTTACATGGCACAAAAACACAATAATCATAAGCGGGTTATTTTGAAGACATTCGAATATGAACCAAGTGTTTTCGATGAGAATTACTGGCATTTTATTAACGAGGAACGGTTTGCGAGTGAAGTCAATCACCCGAACATTGTAAAACCGAGAAAGGTTTGCCTTGAACGCGGGGGAGTTATTTATGAGCAGGATTTTGCCAATCAGGGATCGCTGTGCGACCTGATTCAGGCTAATGGCGTCCTGACTCCTGTAATGTCAAAAAGAATTATGGAGCAACTTCTTGAAGCTATGGATGCGATTCATGGGGCTGGCATCATCCACAATGACCTGAAACCGGATAACATTCTTTTTGACCGGGATGGGACACTTAAAATAATTGATTTCGGTATTGCCGTTCGTGCATCTGATATCAAGCGAAGATTGAGACCGGGAGCTCCTGTTGGAACTGCAGGATACATGGCGCCTGAAATTCTTGAAGGGGGTGCGCCGGGTATCGCCAGCGACATTTATTCGGCCGGTGTCATCCTGACCGAAATGTTAAGCGGCGGCAGGTCCGGTTCTCCGGAAGAGATCAGGACCCATGGGGCAATTCCGATGGAATTTTATCCCTTTCTGGATAAGTGTCTTGCCCTGCGAGTGGGGGATAGGTTTACCTCAGCCGGGGAAGCGCGCGGGATGCTGGCTGACCTCCATGCAGCCTCTCGCCTCGCTATTACACTCGATATCGAAGGGACATTGATTAATAATTCTTATGAGCATATTCCCAGGCCGGGACTTTATGAATTTCTTGATTTTTGCCTCAAAATATTCAACAAAATATTCATTTATACATCGGTTGAGGAAAGGGATACGCAGATCGCTTTCGAGACCCTCGGTTCACGTGGTTTTATACCTGCAAACTTCAATACGAAATATGAATATGTCCAGTGGTCCAGGGGATTAGATGGCTCCTTGAAAGATCTCAGGCTTTGCAGGGTTCCTTTGGAATATAATGCCATTGTTGATGATACTGAATCGATGATACCTGAGGACCAGAGGCATCGATGGATTCCAATCATGGAGTATGATGAGGGGAACCGTTTTGATCGAGGTCTCTTTGTTGCGAGAAATACCATTGCGAGGAAATTTGAATTTTCCAGCTAGGCGGCGCAAGCTTATCTCCGCCAGTGTCTTCATCGAACCAGATAAAGAGGCTTGTTCAGGCGCTGCTGCCTTCGTTGGCCGACTTTGATAACATTTGTCTGAGCTCCTCTCCCTGCACAATTTCCTTCTCTGATAGGAGATGGGCGAGATTATCCAGGACTTTCCGGCGTTCAGATAAAATATTGCGCACCCTTTGATGGGTCTGTTCCATCACGGCGGAGATTTCCTCGTCAATCTGGGTTGCCTTTGTTTCGCTGTATGTTTTATTGGGAGTATAGTTTTCCGGGAGGAACAGGGGCTGACGAGGGGACTCGTAGGTGACCAGTCCCAGGCGGTCGCTCATGCCATATTCCATGACCATGGACCGTGCAATGTCCGTTGCTCGCTGCAAGTCATTTTGCGCCCCCGTGGATATTTCTCCGAAGACCAGTTCCTCTGCCACCCTCCCTCCTAAAAGAACAGCGAGCCGGTCCAACAACTCAGGGCGCGTCATCAGGTAACGATCCTCGGTCGGCTGCTGCTGGGTGTATCCAAGAGCCGCAATTCCACGGGGAATAATAGATATCTTGTGCACCGGGTCCGCATGCTTGACGGATTCAGCCACAATTGCATGTCCGGACTCATGAAAGGCCACAATTTCCTTCTCCTGCGGCTTCATTACCCGGTTCTTTTTCTCCAGCCCGCCCACCACCCGGTCAATGGACTCATCAAACTCCGCCCCCCCGACCCTGTCCTTGTTTTTCCGGGCAGCCAGGAGGGCAGCCTCATTGACGAGGTTTGCCAGGTCCGCTCCCGCAAAGCCCGGAACAAGACCGGCGACCTTGCGGAGATCGACATCAGGACCTAAAAGGACCTTCTTCGAATGAATCTTCAGGATTGCTTCTCTCCCGTTTATATCCGGGCGGTCCAGCATGATCTGACGATCAAACCTCCCCGGACGCAGCAGGGCGGGATCGAGGATTTCCGGCCGGTTGGTGGCGGACATGATGATGACCCCTTTATTCGATTCAAATCCATCCATTTCCACCAGGAGCTGATTGAGTGTCTGTTCCCGTTCGTCATTTCCGCCAAATGCGTTCACTCCCCGGGCCTTCCCCAGTGCGTCCAGTTCATCGATGAAGATGATGCAGGGGGCCTGACGGCTGGCTTGAGAGAAAAGGTCACGCACGCGTGATGCTCCCACGCCGACAAACATCTCCACAAACTCGGACCCGCTGATACTGAAGAACGGCACTTTTGCTTCACCGGCCACCGCCTTGGCAAGAAGGGTTTTACCGGTTCCCGGTGGGCCTACCAGCAGCACCCCTTTCGGGATTCTCCCTCCCAGCTTCTGGAATTTTGCCGGATTCTTCAAAAACTCCACTACTTCCTGAAGTTCTTCTTTGGCCTCATCGATACCAGCCACATCGGCGAAGGTGACTTTTGTTTCATTCTCTGCAAAGAGCTTGGCTTTACTCTTGCCGAAAGACATCACACCCATCCCCGGCCCCATCCTTTTTATAGCATACCGCCAGATCAGGAACATAATGCCGAAGGGGAGGATCCAGGAGAGAATACTGCCCAGCAATTTACTCTCGTAGTGTCCGGAGTAATCGATCTTATGCTCATCCAGTTCCTTGACCAGATTGGGATCATCCACCCGTAGCGTAGTGAATGCCTGTTCCGTCTTTTTCCCCGTTCCTTTGAGGGTTCCGTTGATACTTTCCGGGCCGATAATCAATTTGGTTACACTGCCGGCGATGAGGTTTTGCTTGAATTGGCTGTAAGGAATCGTTTCCACTTTTGGAGAAAAAAAGTATTGTTGCAGATAGGTGATCAAAAGGAAGGTGATCAGGAAATACCAGATGCTGAAATGCGCCTTGGGGGGCAAGGCATCCTTCTTTTTCGACACATCCTTGGATGTGAACAATGCACGAGCTCTCTCTTTTACATCTTCCAATGATGTTTTTTTTTCATTTGCTGGCATATTTATCTCCCTTACAAGTCGTTACTGATTCCGATCTGAGGACGATAGGTATTATAATTCATAATATCCTTTAAATTATCGCACAAAATCAACAAATAATTAACCTCTTAAATTTTCTTTCCCCCAAAAGTAATATAACATATTGATTAATTAAATATATACTTCATTACTACCATGATATATATAATGAAACATAATCTTTGACTAAATGAAAACAAAAAGGGAAGCGCTGATGAACAGCAGAATGGATGAGCTTATCGATCGCATCAAGTCATTGGAAGAAGAACTGGAAAATGAATACGCTAAAAAGCGTGAGCAGTTTCACTTTACAATTGAAGAAAAGCGGATACGTTTTGCCGAGGAAGTCATACGATTTCAAAAACAATTCAAAACCGGCGTTCTACGTTACGTCATTGAAGGACACCCCCTTAATTTATTGACCGCACCTGTCATTTATAGCGGATTTATACCTTTCATACTCCTTGATCTGTTTGTAACCGTATACCAGGCAACATGCTTCCCGATATATAAAATACCGAAAGTGAAGCGACGCGACTATCTAATCTTTGATAGAGAGGATCTGCCGTATTTGAATTTCATTGAAAAATTTAATTGTTTTTATTGCTCATATGCAAATGGTCTGTCGGCATATGTCAGGGAAATAGCTGCGCGCACCGAACAATACTGGTGCCCTATCAAACATGCAAGACGGATTAAAGCGACACATTCTCGCTACAATAAATTTTTCGAATATGGTGACGCGGAAAGTTTCGGGAAAGGATTGGAAAAATTACGCAAAAAGTTTGAAAATAAAGAAAGGAGTTAGAATATATGCAGCATGATGAGATAAAGAATGTCACTCTTGAAATTCTCCAAGAGGCAGATGATGGAAGATTTTTTTCAACCTACCAAGTATTTGAAAGAATAAAAGAAAAAGATCCTGATTTAGCAAAAAAAATTGAAACGGCTTATTCTGTAGAAAAAGGAGAACCACCAGTGGTAGCTGGATCGGATGAACATTATACAATAGCTGTATTTATCGCAAATACATTGATTGACTTTCAGAAAAGTTACGAAAAAATCAAACTGGAATAGCTTGATGCCACAGATATCAAGATAAAAGGAATTCAACCCGGTAACCCAAAAATCACTATTTGGGCATGGAAATAGGGCTTTTTTGTTCATTCAATGTCATGGTTATTCACTATTTGAAAGAATAATCCTTGACATTACTTTCCATGAAGCCTATGGGAGGTACCACGTAAGAGATGGTTTTGGTCCATAATGTCCCCAGAGCCTCTGAAAGGCCGCTGGGGATTTTTTTATGGTTGGTTGATGAACGATATTTTTATTACATGTTGAAAAAAGGAAAGAAACACAAGGTGAATTTTTATGAGTTTTAAAGCTTTCAATTTGCATCCCCGGATTGAATCCGGTGTCAAGGCCTTGGGCTATGAAAAGCCCACACCCATTCAGCAGAAATGCATTCCCACTATTATCGAAATGAAGGATGTCGTGGCGATGGCACAAACCGGAACAGGGAAAACGGCTGCGTTTGCCCTTCCCATCCTGCAGCGCTTGATGACAGGTCCAAGGAAACATATTCGCGCCATGATCATTGTCCCCACACGGGAATTGGCGGATCAGATCCACGAGGCTGTATCCCGGCTGGGCTCGGAAACCAGGCTGAGGGGTATTACTGTATATGGCGGTGTCAGCAAAATTCCCCAGATTAAGAAGCTCCGTGAGGGTGTTGAATTTGTTGTTGCCTGTCCCGGCCGTCTGCTTGATCTGATGGACCAGGGGGAAGTGAAAGTCTCCGGTCTGGAGATGCTGGTGATTGATGAAGCGGATCGAATGTTTGATATGGGGTTTTTCCCTGAGATTCGCAAGATTGCAAAACGTCTGCCCGCAAAACGTCAGACTCTCCTCTTTTCCGCCACGATGCCTGATGAAATTCGAAAGTTGACACAGGAAATCACGTGCAGTCCTCTTTCCATCCGGGTCGATGATACCATACCGATATCGACGGTTTCCCATGCCTTGTATCCGGTCGCATCGCACCTGAAAACTGCCTTACTGATGAGTCTCCTGAACAGGACAGATAAAGAGTCGGTTCTTGTTTTCACCCGTACCCGAAGTCGTGCGACACGCCTGGCAACACAGATGAAGAAGGCCGGTTTTTTGGCTGCATCTCTGCAGGGGGATCTGCCGCAAAACAAGAGGCGGGAGGCATTAAGTGGTTTCCGGGCAGGCAGGTACCAGATCCTTGTGGCGACAGATATTGCCGCCCGTGGTATCGATGTTTCCTGCATATCCCATGTGATCAATTATGACATGCCTGATACGGTCGATGCCTACACACACCGCATCGGAAGAACGGGCCGTGCAGCGAAAACCGGGGATGCCTTCAGCTTTGTGACAGGGATAGACAAATCATTTGTGCGGGCTATTGAAAAGGTCCTCGGGGGGGCCATTGAAAAAAGAACCCTTCAGGATTTTGATTACACCACACCGGAGTCAGTGGCAAATAATGGCGGCAGTAAGCATGCATATCAGTCGGCGAGACCAAAAAGCTTTCCGAAGGGTCAGGGACTTTCAAGCGGGCGGCGGTAGCAGTATCAGGCGTACTTTTTTTCCCTGTCTGTAGCGCGCCAACCGGGACTGGGCATTCAGATCCTGCTTCCGGAGCCGGATATTCTCGGGAGTCACTTCGACGAGTTCATCCTCAGCAATGAATTCGATGCACTGGTCAAGCGAAAGGATCTTCGCAGGCCGGGGGATCACCGTCTGGTCCGAGGTGGAGGCCCGCATATTCGTGAGTTTTTTCTCCTTGACGATATTGACGTTCAGGTCTCCGGACCGATTTCGTTCTCCTACAATCATCCCACCGTACACCTCCATCCCCGGCGTTACGATAAGTTCACCTCGGTCGGCCATCGCAAAGCAGGCATAGGCAGTGACGCGGCCAGGCCTGTCGGCTACGAGTGCTCCTGTTACCCGTTGGGGTATCGCTCCAGCCCATGGTTCATGCCCTTCGAAGAGGGTATTCATCACGCCGGAGCCTTTCGTGTCCGTCAGAAAATGGCTCCGAAAGCCAATGAGACCGCGCGACGG